>CANRHA010000067.1 GCA_947630315.1 uncultured Clostridia bacterium | reverse complement strand
GTAACGGTGCGGATGTGGTCGGTTATAACGCGGATAGAGACGTCTTTTTTGTAGTCCTTGCCGTATTCGCAGCCGGCTATCCGGCAGATGTGATCTCTTATAGCCTTGATGGTGTCTACGTCGAAGATGGAATCCACGTTCTGCATAACGGTGGCAAGTCTTTCAAGGCCCATGCCGGTGTCGATGTTCTTCTGCGCAAGCTCGGTATAGGTGCCGTCCTCGTGGCGTTCAAACTGTGTGAAAACGAGGTTCCACACCTCCATATACCTGTCGCAGTCGCAGCCTACGGTGCAATCGGGCTTGCCGCAGCCGTATTCGGGGCCGCGGTCGTAGTATATCTCGGAGCAAGGCCCGCAGGGTCCGTCGATCCCGGCCTCCCAGAAGTTGTCTTCGCGCCCCATTCTGAAAATTTTCTCCTCGGGAAGTCCGACGACGTTGTGCCAGATATCTGCGGCCTCGTCGTCCTCCTCATATACCGAGACGTATAGCTTTTCCTCGGGGATCTCCAAAACCTTTGTGAAGTATTCCCACGCCCACGAGATGGCTTCCTTCTTGAAATAATCTCCGAACGAGAAGTTTCCGAGCATCTCAAAGAAGGTGCCGTGGCGAGCGGTCTTGCCTACGTTTTCGATGTCGTTGGTGCGTATGCACTTCTGGCAGGTGGTCATTCTCGTCCTCGGGGGCACCTCTTGTTTAGTGAAATACGGTTTAAGGGGCGCCATTCCCGCGATGATCAGCAGAACGCTCTTATCGTTTTCGGGAACGAGAGGGTAGCTCTTGTGTCTGAGGCAGCCCTTTGATTCCATAAACGTAAGAAAGCTTTCTCTCAGGTCGTTCAGTCCGGTCCATTTCATAGTTGATTCCTCCAAAAATAAAAATAGAATTTAACTAACAAAAATTAAGGCCCCGCCCCTAAAATTGGGGCGAGGCAAATCGCTGTACCACCCAAATTCGCGGCAAAAATGCCGCCTTTAGGTTCCTTAACGCGGAAAACGCCGCAGTTTTCTGCGGAGCTCGGGGGGAGCACCCGCGGCCATTGAAACGGGCTTTCAGCCTGCGCCCGCTCTCTGAGTTCAATAGATCCCCGGTCAATCCCGTCAACGCTTTACGGATAGATTATAGCGGACGGAAAGAGTTTTGTCAAGCCGGAATGTTGGAGGGGAGAAATCAGAAGACGGGTGGATGAGGCGCTCCTTCACAGGCGGGCGATACAGTCTGCCGCCTCGATGGGGGAAAAGGTATTCGCGGCGGAGCTGCTCAGGCTATTAGAGCGTTAGAAGATAGATGAATAGAAGATAGAAAGCTCTTTTGGGGGCGGGTGTGACAGAGTGCGGCTACATGCAATTGATGAAAAGGTATTCGCTTCGCTCATGCTATCCGAACAGAAAACAGAAGTCAGAGGTCAGAAGACAGAGGCGCTCTTTCCCGGGTAAGAAGTACAAGCTGCCGCTACGGGGGTAAAAGGTATTCGCGGCAAAGCCGCTCATGCTATTAGAGCGTTAGAAGATAGATGAATAGAAGATAGAAAGCTCTTTTGGGGGCGGGTGTGACATAGTGCGGCTACATGCAATTGATGAAAATGTATTAGCTTCGCTCATGCTATCTTAAATGAACCAGTTTATTGTGCCCCTCAAATAATAAAGCAATTCAACGCGCGTCCACACACTATAAAAAGGTATTCGTAAATTTCCTTGCGGAAATTTTCTCATACTATTTGAATCACCCCACCCCCAACCCCTCCCCTCAAGGGGAGGGGCGCGAGTAGAAGACAGATGTCAGATATCAGATGTCAGAAATGCTTTTACCGGGCTTGCGAAAAGAAGAAAGCTCATGCATGTGCTACAGCCCTCTGTTGCCGTTGCCGCAACATTCTGCTCCTGCCGCAAGCTCCTGCTGTCCGCCGGCCTCGCTCCTACCTTCATCTGATTTCTGATATCTGACATCTGACCTCTGGCAGGGCGAAGCCCGCCCCGCGCGTAGCGCGCTGCGGCGGCCTTCGGCCGCCGGGGCTTCGCCCCAGTTGAATTTTCCCATCATCTGTGCTATAATACCCATATATAACCCAAGGCGAAAGGAGAATGCCGATGACCCGGAGAGCCGTTACCGTTTTTGCAGGCTGGTTTTGCGGCCTGTTTCTGAGCTTCCGGCTTTGCGTAAACGGTATTCTCGGCTATCGCGGATTCGCCGTTTTATGCGCTTTTACGATCTTTCTCGGTGCGGCGGCGATAGTTCTGCGCGTTAAATTCCGGGCTAAGGTGATGCTCTTTGCGGCGGCGTTTGCGGTTGCGGCGGGATATTCCGCGCTTAAAACTTCTTTGATACTTGCTCCGCTCGAAAGCCTCAGCGGTTCCTCCGCCCATGTTTCCGGCAAGATAATAAGCTGCGCCGGCGGAGATATCACGACTGCGGTCATAAAGGGCAAGGCCGGCGGGATATCCGCCCGCATGACTGCATATCTGCCGGGGTTTGGCGGGCGAGAGGGCGATACCGTTGAGTTTGACGCGAGGATTACCCGATTTACCGACGATCCGTTTTTCGGCGCGAGGGAGAATTACCTGCCCGACGGCGTATATATAAGCGTTTCGCCCGTTTCCGAGGTAGTTATAACGGGGTCCGATAAAAATATTTTTGATTTTATCCTCGAGTACGGCCGAAAAGTTGCCGAGAGGATAAGGGAAAATGTCGCGGGCGAGCCGGGAGAGCTTTTGGCGTCGATGGTAACGGGCGACAGAACGGTATTTTCCGATTCGCTCAGAACAAAACTTAACCGCGCCGGTATCGGACATCTTGCGGCGGTTTCGGGGCTTCACGTCTCGGTGCTTGTCGCCGCGGTGATGGCGATACTCAAAAAGCTTAAACTTCCGCGGGCGATAACCGCCTCGGTGTGCGGCTTATGCGTTTTGGGGTTCATAGCCTTTTCGGGGTTCAGGGCCTCGGCCATACGCGCGGGAATAATGCTTGCCGTGCTCATTGTTTCTGGCGTGGTGCGGCGCAGGGCGGACGCCTTAAACAGTATCTGCGTGTGCGGTCTTCTGATGACCCTGTTCAACCCATATTCCGCCGCCGACAGTTCCTTTGTTCTTTCGATGTCCGGCGTGTTCGGAGTCGGGGTAATGGCCCCGGCGGCAATAAAAGCCCTCGGCGTCAGGCATAAGATACCCAAGGCGCTTTGCGCGTCGGTATGCGCGTCTTTGGCCACGGTTCCTGCGGTAATGCTCTGGTTTGACGGCTTTTCGCTCGCGGCGCCGTTTGTGAATATAATAGCCATACCCCTGTGTTCGTTTGCGCTTATTCCCGGAATGATCTACGCGCTTTTGGGCGCGGGCCCCGAGCTTCTGCTCGCCGTTCCGGAGATAATATTAAAATTCGTGATACGCGCCGCCGAACTCATTTCAAAAGCGGATATACTCTACCTGCCGTTCGGATTTAAGGCTGCGGCCGCGTCGGCGATCATACTCTTTGCAACCGCGGCGGCAGTACACCTTATATATAAAGATACGAGAAAAACGGCCCTTCTTGCGCTGATGTTTACGGCCGCGGTCATGGCGATATACGCCGTAAACGTTGCAGCCGTGAGGAATTATTTATATCTCGATATCCTCTCGGACGGCGAGGGCAGGGCGGCGGTTTTAAGGCTCGGCGGCGAATCGGTCATAATGGACTTCACCGGCGACATGCCGCAAAAGGCTGCAAAGGCGGTTGAAAGATCGGGAGCGGAAAAAGTCAGGGCGGCGGTGATTTACGACAACGCCCCGGCGGCGTACTCGTCGTACAGAGACGGCCCGAACCCGCCGGAAAGGTATTATCTGCCCGGCCTCGGCGCGGGAATAGGCCCCGAAGACGCTTTCAGCGCGGCTTTCGGGAGCGAAATAAGCTTTAACGGCGCGGTTATAAAGATCACCGAGGACGGCGCGGAAATATATATGAACTCCGGGGAGAAGCGAGTGATCTCGCTGAGCGGCGAGGGGGATATAAATCTTCTGAGCGGGCTTGCGGTGATAAGGACTCCGGACGGCCCCGAGGTCATAAAGGGCGGGCTGTATAAAACAATAAAGTTGGGAGCGGTTAAACATGGCGGTTAAACTCACCACCGAGCAGGACTTATACAGGCAGATACGCGGCGGCGACATAAAGCCCTGCTACCTGTTTTTCGGAAAGGACGTCGCGACGCTTGAAAGCGCGGCAAAAAAGCTTGCGGCAAAGCTCTGCCCCGCCGAGGCGCGCGACCTTAACTACCACTTTTTCCCCGGCGGCTCGTTCAGCGCTTCCGAGTTTGCCGACGTCTGCGACTCTCTGCCAGTTTTTGCCGATCGGGTGGTTGCGATGGTGAACGACCTTGACGCCGAAGGCTTAAAGTCGGACGACCTTAAAATGCTTCAAAGCAGCATATCTTCTCTCGATCCCGAAACGGTCACGGCGATATTTTACGCCACAGGCGCCGATCTCTGCGGCGGGAAAAAATCGCTCACGGCAAAAAACGCGCGGCTTGCCGAATGGATAACCAAGGCGGGCGGAACGGTCGTCGAGTTTTCATATAAGCGCCCGGGCGAGCTTGCAAAGCAGATACACCAGAGGGCGGAAAAGCTCGGCTCATCGATAGGGAACGAGGCGGCGGTGAGGCTTGCCGAACTCTGCGGCTGCAGTATGCTTGCCGTCAACAACGAGCTGGGAAAGCTCTGCGCATACCGCTTCGGCGGGGAGATAACCATCGAGGACGTCGAAGAAAACGTATCGGGCAGCCTTGACACCGACGCCTATAAGCTTGCGAGGGCGGTCACGTCGGGGAATACAAAGGCGGCGTTCGAGAGCCTCTCCGAGCTTATTTCCCGCCAGCAGGAGTGCCTTGCGCTTTTAGCGGTAATAGGCGGCGCGTTCACCGATCTGTACCGGGCGAAGCTTGCGGTTTTAAGCGGCCGGAACGAGAGCGACATTTTATCGGCGTTTTCATATAAGGGCAGGGAGTTCGCCGCCAAAAACGCTATGCGCGACTGTATTTCGGTGCCGATAGACAGGCTCAGGTCCTGTCTCGGGGTGCTTGCCGAATGCGACGCGGATATGAAATCAAAGAAGACCGACAAGCGGATACTTCTTGAGGAAGCTATAGTAAAGATGATCAACGCCTGAGGGGGAAATATGATACACATAAAAGGCGCAATCGTAGTCGAGGGAAAATACGACAAAATAAAGCTTGCGGGGATAGTCGACTGCCCGGTCATAACCACCGACGGTTTCGGGGTGTTCAGGAGCCGGGAAAAAAGGGCGCTTATACGAAGCTTTGCCGAAAACGGCGGCATAACCGTTCTGACCGACAGCGACGCCGCGGGTTTCAGGATAAGGGGATATATAAAAGGATTCGTCAGCCGGGGTGAGGTAAGGTGCGCGTACATTCCCGATATTTACGGCAAGGAAAAGCGCAAGCGCAAGCCCTCCGCCGAGGGAAAATTGGGGGTCGAGGGCATAAGCCCAGAGATAATTGCCGAGGCTCTTATAAAGGCCGGGGCGGTGTCTGAGGACCCTCCGCCTGAGCGAAAAGTGACCCGCGCCGATCTTTATGACGACGGCTTTTTCGGCCGGGATAATTCATCTGTAAAGCGCGCGGAGCTGTTAAAAATGCTCGGCCTGCCCGAGAGGCTTTCGACCTCTGGGCTTGTCGACGTAATAAACTGCGTGCTCGGGTATGAGGGCTACAAAAAAGCGGCGGATAAGTTAAAATGAAGGGGGAGTGAACAAAATGGTATTTTCGTCGGTCGAGTTTTTATACTTCTTCCTGCCGGCGGCGATGCTGTTTTACTGCGTCACCCCAAAAAAACTGAAGAACGCCGCGCTCTTTATAACCGGCGTGATGTTTTACGCGTTCGGCGAACCGGCGTATGTGATCGTTTTGCTTTTGTCCTGCGCGGTCGATTATTTCGCCGGGCTGATAATGTATAAAAACGATTCAAACCCGAAAGCGCGAAAGGCCTGTCTTATAACCTCTGTAGTAATGAACATCGGCCTGCTCTGCATTTTTAAGTACACCTCCTTTATTATAGATACCCTTAACTCGCTGTTTCATCTGTCGATACCGTTAAACATATACGGCGCGGCGGCAAATTCAATATTCGGAACGCATTTTTCCCTCTCGAAAATAATCCTACCTATAGGGATTTCCTTCTTTACCTTCCAGAGCATGTCCTACACGATAGACCTTTACATGAGAAAGATCGAGGTCCAAAAGAGCTTTATAAGCTTTGCCGCGTATGTTACTATGTTTCCGCAGATAGTCGCCGGGCCGATAGTGCGCTACTCCGACGTTTCGGAAAGGCTTGGATCCCGCAGGGTGACGGCCGAGGGGCTGTCTTTGGGCATAACAAGGTTCACGCGGGGGCTTGCAAAAAAGGTGCTTTTGGCGAACAACATAGGCCGCCTGTGGGCCGAGGTGAAGTCTGCGGATTATTCCGCCCTGCCGGCGCTTACGGCGTGGCTCGGCATAGCGGCGTTCACACTTCAGATATACTTCGATTTTTCCGGCTATTCCGATATGGCCATCGGCCTCGGAAAGATGCTCGGGTTCGACTTCCCGGAAAACTTCGACCTGCCCTATACGTCGGGCAGCGTAAGGGAGTTCTGGCGGCGCTGGCATATCACCCTCGGAACATGGTTCAAAAACTACGTTTATATACCCTTGGGCGGCAGCCGCGGCGGAACTCTGAAAACCGTGCGGAACCTTGCGGCGGTCTGGCTTCTGACCGGCCTCTGGCACGGCGCAAGCTGGAATTTTGTCCTTTGGGGATGCTGGTTCGGGCTGCTTATAATCGCTGAGAGGCTGTTTTTGGGGAGGGTCCTTGAAAAGCTTCCCGGGTTTGTGCGCTGGCTCTATACTATCCTTGCCGTGATGTTCGGCTGGGTGCTGTTCGACTGTTCCGACCTGCCGTCGGCATTAAGGTATATTGCCGCGATGTTCGGCGCGGGGGGTTCTTTTGCCGACAGGGGCTGTTTCTGGCTGATATGCGAATTTTCGGTGATACTTTCGCTCGGAGCGTTTTTCGCCTCCGACGCGCCAAAAAACCTCCGCGAGAGAATAGATTCAAGGCTGAGCGCGGCGGGCGTAAAAATAAGCGTATTTTCGGTGATCGAGCCGGTTGTAACGATGCTTCTTTTAATAGCCTCTACCGCCTACCTTGTGAACGACGGCTACAATCCTTTTCTGTACTTTAATTTTTAAGGTGATCGCATGAAGACCGCAAAAATTTTTCATATCCTAAATATAATACTCTTTTCGGTCACGGTCGCGGGGCTTTGCCTTTTTACGCTCATTCTTCCCAAGCGGGATTTCTCGGAGCCCGAGAACAGATATCTCAGCGACTTGCCGGAATTTTCGGCGCAGACGTGGTTTTCGGGCGATTTTACCGACGGCCTTGCCGAGTATTCCCGCGAGCATTTTGCCCTAAGGACGAGGTGGATATCCCTAAGGACCCGGCTCGAGCGGATAGCCGGGCACGACGAGGTGAACGGGGTGTATATCTCCGACGGCAGGTATTTTGAGGTCGCCGAGGATATCGATTATGACGCCATAGACCGCACGGTAGAGGCGCTCAACTCGTTTTCCGATCGGTGCGGCGGAAAGCTCAGCGTTATGCTCGTGCCGACCTCTGCGCAGATCTACGCCGACCGCCTGCCCTCCTATTCAAAGGATCAGGAACAGCGGAAGATGATAAACTACGTTTACGAGAATCTCGATGAAAACATAGGAAAAATAAACGTCTTTGATTCGCTTATGAGGGAGCGCGACGGGTACATCTACTACCGCACCGACCACCACTGGACGACCTACGGGGCATATGTCGCGTACACGGTCTGCATGAACCGCTTCGGCTACGACCCGGTAACGCTCGACAAAATAAACGTCGAACACGCAAGCCACAGCTTTTACGGTTCATACTATTCAAAAGTCCTCTCCGAGGAGGCCGAGCCGGACACGGTAGACTTTTACACCTCGGGCGGCGCGGAGGTAAAATCCGTAAAAATAACCCGTGCCGACGGCACGACCGAGGAGCGCGATTCGGTGATCTTCAGGGAATATCTCGAAAAAAAGGACAAATACCTCTGCTTTTTGGGCGAAAACGTGCCGCTTATCGAGATAACTTCCGACGCCGGCGGCGGCAGCATCCTTATTATAAAGGATTCATACGCGAACTGCTTCGTGCCGTTTCTTACAAAGCATTTTTCAAAGGTGACGGTCGTCGATCTGCGTTATATGATGGATCTTTCGGATTACTGCGACCCCGCCGAGGCCGACAGGATACTCCTTTTATATAACGCAAGCACATTTGCGGGCGACAGGAATATAGTAAAATTGGGGCAAAAAGCAGGCTGAAAAAATTTTTTGAAATTTTTTTGATTTTTCTCTTGACATGAGAATAAAAAAGTGTTATAGTAACAAAGCTGTCTCCCCCGCGGGTAAAGTATAGAAGCTTCACAGGCGGGGAGGAAGAGGGAGCATAC
>CANRHA010000066.1 GCA_947630315.1 uncultured Clostridia bacterium | reverse complement strand
TTCGAACATGCTCGGGGGAACCGAGCTTATCCGCCGCAAGCTCGGCAAGGACGCCTCGGCGATGACGATAACCCTTCTGACCGATTCAAACGGCATGAAGATGGGCAAAACCGCCGGCAACGCTGTATGGCTCGACCCGAACAAGACCCCGCCTTACGATTTCTTCCAGTACTGGAGAAACGTAGGCGACGCAGATGTTATAAAGTGCATAAAGATGCTCACATTCCTGCCTCTTGACGAGATCCGCGAAATGGAAAAATGGGAGGGGAGCGAGCTTAATAAGGCCAAGGAGATACTCGCGTTCGAGCTTACAAAGCTTGTTCACGGCGAGGAGGAGGCCAACAAGGCGCTTGAGGCCGCGCGGGCAGTCTTCGGCGGCTCGGGTTCGAGCGACAATATGCCCACCGTTGCCGTAGACGCCGACGAAATAGGCATTCTCGACCTTCTGACGACCCTAAAGCTTGCGCCGTCAAAGGGCGAGGCGAGAAGGCTTGTCCAGCAGGGCGGCGTAAGCGTAGACGACGTTAAAATCGGCGACGTTACCCACACCGTTAAAATCGGCGACGGAGTTATAGTCAAAAAGGGCAAGAAGCAGTTTGTAAAGGCCGTCAGGGCGTAAAGCGCAGCTTTTCCTTGCAGATTCTTAATTTAACACGTCACCCCTTGAAATGTTCCGAGATATGTGATATACTATACTTATTCATATTCTGGGGAGGTGTGTAATGAATTTCATCAAGCGTTTTACCGCGATATTCATATGCGCCGCGCTTTTGTGCTCATGCGGGGCAAAGCCCAAAGAGGAGAGCGACGGCAGCCGTGAAATAAGTATACAGACCTACGCTGCGCCGTCTGAGACCGAAACCGCCCCGGCCACCACCGCCGAGACCCTCAATACCGACCGGCTTATTGCGCCGGACCACGAAACAACGGCCGCCCCGTCAAGGGTTCCGCCGGCAACATCTACCGAGCCTTCGACCACAAAGCCTGCAAGCTCAGAGACCAAAAAGCGCACGGAATCTGAGGAACAAAGCGGAGATTACGTCATAACCCCCGCAGATTCGGTGATGTACGCCTCGTCAAGCGTCAATGTTCGCGAAGAACCCGACGCCGACAGCGACAGGGTAGGCCACCTTGAAAAGGGAGATAAAGTAAACGTCACCGGGCTTGTTTCAAACGGCTGGGTGAGGATATCATTCAAGGACGGCGAGTATTTTGTAAACGGAAGCTACCTTTCCGAGGCCGATTCCGAAATTTATCCCGCCGAGACCGAGCAGACGTCAAAGACGACCGAAGCCGCGGAGCCGGAGCCCGAGAAAACTCAGCAGCCCGAGCCGACCGAGACCCTGCCACCGCCCGAGCCTGAGCCTGATACGCCTTCAACGGACGGCGACGAATACGTTATCATGGACGCCGAGGGCACCATGCGCGTCACCGATACCTTAAACGTCCGCGAGGCGCCTGATGTATCGTCAAACAAGGTCGGAACCCTTCACACCGGCGAGACCGTAACCGTCACGGGAATAGTCTCTAACGGCTGGGTCAGGATAATCTTTGAGGGCAAGGAGCGTTTTGTCAGCGGAGAATACCTCGCCCTTGTATCGGAAGACGAGCCTGACAGCGCCGTGCAGAATACCGGCGCGCTGATGGGTTCAAACAGCTACAACGCCGTGAACTACGCCGAGCAGAAGGCCGTATGGCTTGCCTATTTGGATATAGACGAAATGATCAAAAACGCCGGGAGGGCCGAATTTACAAGCAGGATCTCAAACGCCTACGATGAAATAGTCTCTCTCGGCTGCAATACGGTTTACGTTCATGTCCGCTCGTTTGGAGACGCATATTATTACTCCGCGTATTATCCGTTTACAGCCGCTTATGCCGATAAAGTCGGCGCTGCGCCCGATTACGACCCGCTGAGCATAATGATCTCCGAGGCTCACGCAAGGGGGCTTTCCTTTCACGCCTGGATAAATCCGATGCGCACCACTACAAAGCAGCGCTTTAAGGAAATGTCAAGCGAATACGCAATAAAACAGTGGTACGATTCGGACTCCGCAAACGGCACGTTTTTGGTATATGATTCCGAATCGGGGTATTACTGGCTCAGCCCGGCATATACGGCCGTCAGAAACCTCATCTGCGCCGGCGTCGCGGAGATAGTTTCAAACTACGACGTCGACGCGATACATATCGACGACTACTTCTACCCTACAACGTCGTCTTCATTTGACAAGGCCGCCTTTGCCGCATCGGGGGAATCCGACCGCGACAAATGGCGCAGAAATACCGTAAATACCCTTGTCAAGGAGATATATTCGACGGTAAAATCATGTAATTCATCGGTGCTTTTCGGCGTTTCTCCGCAGGGGAACATCGAGAACAACATGAACCGCCTGTACGCCGATGTAAAAACCTGGTGTTCAACGCCGGGATACCTTGATTATATAGTTCCGCAGATCTACTACGGCTTCAACGATAAACTTTCGTTCAGCGCCGCCGCGGAACAGTGGATAGATATAACCACATTAAGCAGCGTAAAGCTCATCTGCGGGATTGCCGCCTATAAGGTCGGCACAAACTCCGAGTGGTCAAGCGGCTCGATTTTATCGGAACAGACCGATTACATAGCCGGGCTGCCGCGCTTCAGCGGGGTCGCCTATTACCGCCACGGCTCGCTGTTCGGCTCCGCAAGCTCCTCCGAAAAGCTTATGCGCACCGAGCTTAAGGCGCTGGCGACATCCGTATCATCATTCTGAACTTAACGAGGGTCAAGATGCGAAAATTTCTCTCACTGATATTGGCGATACTTTTACTTGCGGCTCCTTTTTGTGAGCCGGGCTTTGCCGTGCCCTTTACGGTTTTTGCCGATGATTCCGAGAGCGAACCTACCGAGACCGAAACGCCCGAAACGGTCGAAGTACCCGAAGGGGTTCTCGCTTTTCCCGACGACATGCGTGCCTCGGTGATAACGGTGGGATACGATTTCTTTAAAGACCCAGGCCAGAGCGCCGAGACGACGAAATCGGAGATAGACGAAATTATTTCCGATTTTGAAGAATACGGCCTGAACACGATAATCATAAACACCTACTACAACGGCGTTGCCTATTACGAGATCGACCGGCAGATATTTTCAAACGGTTCTCCTCTTTCTATGCTTCTTGACGCCGCGGTATCTCATAACTTTTTCATCTATATAACCTTTGACCTCAACGCCGCGCTCAGCGGGGGAGATTTCTCCCTGCTCGGCGACAAGATAGATTATCTGACCTACTGCGTTCACAGGCTGACCCAGAAGTACCTTATCGACGGCATAATTTTGCAGGACTATTACGCCTCGGCGGGGGATCCAAGCTATCGCGATTACCGCACAGGCGGCTCGGGGATAGGCTATGAAAACTGGCTCAGAGACAACAGCGCCTATGTTTTCAGCCTTGTAAGCAAGGCGATAAGGGCTACAAACAATTCGGTGGCCGTAGGTATCGGCATCGACAATATGTGGATGAACGAGAGCAGCAACTCCTTAGGCTCCGACACAGAAGACGACTTTGAAGCCTACGCCGACGGCTATTCCGACACGAGGGGCTATATTCTTGACGGCCTTGCCGATTTCATGGTAGTTTACTGCTACGGTGGGCTTGACAGCTCGGAACTTAAGTTTGAAAACGTGGTCTCGTGGTGGAACGATCTCGCCGCAGAGGCCGGAATACCGATGTTCATAAAGCACGCCAACTCGCGCATCAGTTCGTCTGACCGCCGCTGGGATGTGGCGCAGATACTCAAACAGCTCGAAGAATGCGCCGATTACCCCTCATACCGGGGCAGCGTTTTTGAATCATACGAACAGCTGCGCTCAAACAGCGTCAGCACCGACGCGCTTATACGCTACTATGCCGGGCAGATAGACACCAACTCTTTATATAAAGAGCTTAAGATGGTCCTGCCTACAAAAACCGACTTCACGACATATGAGCCTACGGTAATATTCCAGGGTTCGTTTGACTACAACTTCGACGTATATTTCAACGGCGAGCCTATTAAGCTCAACGAAGCCGGAAACTTCTTCTTTGAGGAAGACCTCGAAGTAGGCGTCAATACCTTTACCTTCAAGAATAAATCCACTACCGTTAAATACCGGATCACCAGAAAAGTAAAGGTACTTAACAGCATTGAACCCCGCGACGGCACCACAATGAACGTTGAGGGAACTTCAAGGATAGGCGTAAATGTTGTTGCATACCGCGGTTCAACGGTAAAGGCTACCCTGAACGGCGAAACTATAACCCTCTCCGAAGACGAGATTCGTTCTGACGACCTCGATTCAAACACCAACTACATTCACTTTATCGGCTACTTCACCGCCCCGGAGGGGATAGTGGGCGAGGAGCAAGATCTCGGAACAATAGTTGTAAACGGCAGCTACGGCGAATACAGCCGCGAATCTGCAAACGGCGCAAGGGTAATTGTAAACGCCGTTCCCGTTTATGCCGAGGCCGCCCAGCTTATAAGGATCAAAAACGACAACACCCTTGCATACGACTACTATACCACCGACAGCGTCGCGCACCCGACGTCGCCGAGGCTTCCCGCCGGAACAATAGACGTTTTGGTGAACACCGTCACCTACAACACCACTTCCGAGGGCGTAACGCAGAGCATCGACTATTACCTCACCGGTTCGGGCTTAAGGCTGCGCGCAAAGGATTGCGACCTTATAGACGGCTACACCGTTGTGAATAACACGGCGACCGTTATAGGAACAAACACAAGCGGCGGCGACACCGTCTTAAACCTCAAGCTCGATTTCCAGACGCCGTTTACCGTTTCCTATTCGCCGCTGAGCTACGACAACCCGAACGGCGGCTCCTATCTGGTTGAAAACTTCGCGCCAGATTATGTTCTTCTTACCTTTGATTACCTCTCGTCCTACTCGGGAACGCCTCAGTTCAGCGGAGGGCTGTTCAGCGGCGCAGAATGGCAGTATGTAAACGTCGGCGACGTACAAAAGCTCCAGCTTAAGCTCAGGCTCCGCAAATCCGGCGTATTCATGGGCTACAGCTCGTCATACGACGGCGCGGGCGGATTGTCGATAAGATTCAACGGCTACAGCACGAGCCTTTCCGGCACTACGATAGTTATCGACCCCGGCCACGGCTACAACACGTCGCCCTCGAATATAGATTCCGGCGCGGTAGGCCACGTTGTTGAGCAGAAGATAAATATCGAGATAGCCAGAAAGCTGACCACCGCCTTGCAGAACGCCGGCGCAACGGTTTACATGATACCCTCCGACACCACCTATGTAAACCTGTACGACCGCTCGAAGTGGGCGCGAAAGTATAATCCCGATATCTATATCGCCGTGCACTGTAACTCGGTTGCGGACGGCGAGGGGGTAAGGGGCGTTGAGGCGTATTACTTCACACCGTTCAGCCAGCCTTTGGCGGCGCTTGTCAGCAAAAGGGTAGCGAATTATTATGAAAATAACGTCTACGGCGACGGCAAAAACCGTAACCGCGGCGCTAAATACAACTACTTTGCGGTAACTCTTGAACAGGAATTTGCGTCTATTCTTGTAGAATGCGGATTCGTGTCAGACTATCAGGAGGCGATGGCCCTGAACAATTCTACGCACCAGACGGGAATTGCCAACGCGATAGTTGACGCGGTTGAGGAGTATCTCGCAAGGGGAAGATAGGAGGAAATCAATGTATAAGATTCTCAAAAAGCGGGAGCTGAACGAACAGGTCACGCTTATGGTGATCGACGCGCCGCTGATTGCAAAAAAAGCCCTCGCGGGGCAGTTTATCATCTTCCGCATCGACGAAAAGGGCGAACGCGTTCCGCTCACAATAGCCGATTACGACCGCGACGGCGGAACTATCACGATCATTTTCCAGAAGGTCGGGCGGTCTACGATGCTCTTGGGCGAACTCAACGAGGGCGACTTCATTCTTGATGTTGTCGGGCCGCTCGGGGTTCCGACAGAAATCCCCGAGGGCGCAAAAAAAGTCGCGGTAATAGGCGGCGGCGTGGGCTGCGCAATAGCCTACCCTCAGGCAAAGGCGCTTTATAACGCCGGCGTCGAGGTCGACGTAATAGCCGGATTCAGAAGTAAAGGCATAGTCATTCTTGAAGATGAAATGCGCGCGGTAAGCTCAAACTGCTACATCACCACCGACGACGGCAGCTACGGCATGAAGGGGTTTGTCACAAATAAGCTTCAGGAGCTTATCGACGCCGGAAACCGCTACGACTGCGTTATCGCCATAGGCCCCGTTCCGATGATGAAGTTTGTCTGCGCGGTAACAAAGCCCTACGGAATAAAGACGATAGTCTCGCTCAACCCTATAATGATCGACGGCACGGGAATGTGCGGCGGATGCAGGGTAAGGGTAGGCGGAAAGATAAAATACGCCTGCGTTGACGGCCCCGACTTCGACGGCCACGAGGTAGATTTTGACGAACTGATGCACCGCAACTCGGCATACCGCGAGCAGGAGCAGCACGACCGCGAACATATTTGCAGAATTACGGGAGGTGTGCGGAATGGCTAATATGCAGCTTGAAAAGACCCCTGTTCATGAGCAGGACCCAAAGGTAAGGGCGCATAATTTCGAGGAGGTCTCCTCCTGTTATACCGCCGATGAGGCCTTAAACGAGGCCAACCGCTGCTTAAACTGCAAGAATAAGCCATGCGTAAGCGGCTGCCCCGTAGGTGTAAGAATACCCGAATTTATCGCCAAGGTAAGAGAGGGCGACATCGCCGGGGCGTACGATATAATCAAGACGACAAACGGTCTGCCCGCGGTGTGCGGAAGGGTATGTCCCCAGGAGAGCCAGTGCGAGTCAAAGTGCGTGCGCGGAATAAAGGGCGAGCCTGTAGGCATAGGCAGGCTTGAGAGATACTGCGCCGATTATATGGCGGATAAGGCCGAGGCGGCTTCAAAGCCAGCTTCAAACGGCCATAAGGTAGCTATCGTCGGCTCGGGGCCTTCGGGGCTTTCCTGCGCTTCCGACCTTGCAAAACTCGGCTATAGCGTCACCGTTTTTGAGGCGTTTCACACCGCCGGCGGCGTTCTGATGTACGGCATACCCGAGTTCAGGCTTCCGAAAGCAACGGTACAGCGCGAGGTCGAGGGACTTAAAGCCCTCGGCGTTGAGATAAAAACCGACATGGTAATAGGAAAGATTCTTTCTGTCGACGAGCTTTTTGAACAGGGCTACGAAGCCGTGTTCATAGGCACAGGCGCGGGTCTGCCGAACTTCATGGGAATAGACGGCGAATCGCTTGTAGGCGTATTTTCTGCAAACGAATACCTTACCCGCACCAACCTCATGAAGGCGTATCTCGACGAATACGACACGCCCATACCCAAGAACAGGGCCATAGCCGTTGTCGGCGGAGGAAACGTCGCCATGGACGCCGCGAGATCGGCCTTAAGGCTCGGCGCGGACAAGGTTTATATAGTCTACCGCCGCTCGGCAGATGAAATGCCGGCAAGGCGCGAGGAAGTCCATCACGCCGTTGAGGAAGGCATAGAGTTCAAATATCTTACCAACCCGGTGCGCATTATAGGCGACGAAAACGGCAGAGTCAGCGGGATAGAATGTCAGAAGATGGAGCTCACCGAGCCGGATCAGAGCGGCAGAAGGGGAGTAAAACCGATTGACGGCTCCAACTTCGAGATACCGGTCGACGCGGTTATAATGGCGATAGGAACCTCGCCCAACCCGCTTATCCGCTCAACGACGCCGGGGCTTGAAACAAATAAACGCGGCTGCTTTGTCGTAAACGAGGACATGCTCACATCAAGAGAGGGCGTTTATGCCGGCGGCGACGCCGTTACCGGCGCTGCAACGGTAATTTTGGCCATGGGCGCCGGAAAATCCGCTGCGGCGGCAATCGACAAATATATCAGCGAAAAGAAAAATTAACTGTTGATATTTTCCTTTATATGTGTTAAAATGTTCATATACTTAAAAACGGAGGATTTATAAATGCTGAGATTATTTACAGTTCTTACCGCCGACGCCTCGCAGGCTTCGATGACGGGCGGAACACTTTACCCCTTTATCTTTATGATACTCATGCTGGTGGTTCTTTACTTCATTATGATAAGACCCCAGCGCAAAAAGGAAAAGGCCGACGCCGAGATGCGCAAAAACGTTCAGGTCGGCGATGAGATCGAGACCATCGGCGGCATTGTCGGGATAATCACCAAGGTCGAGGACCAGACGGTAGTTATTGAAACAAGCGCAGACCGCTGCAAGATGAGGATAAAAAAATGGGCAATAGCTCAGAACGTATCCGCAAACGAAGAAGCCAAGGAGCGCGCTGACGCCGCCAAGGCCGAGAAGGCTGAAAAGGCCGAGAAGTCAAAATCCAAGAAGGACGAAGATACGCCCATCGAGAAGGACTGACGCTTCTAAAAGCTTATCCTCCCGAATATCGTTTATAAAACGGTATCCGGGAGGTTTTTTATGTCTGAAATTTCAAGGAGCCTTGCTTTCGGGCTTGCGGCGGCGTTGGGCGTAACCCTTTGCGCCTCGGTGATTTTGGGCGCGGCCCAGCTTTTTTTGGATATCCCCGACGGAATTTTAACGGCCGCCTCCTGCGCAGTAATGGGCGGAGCAGCAAACAGGGCCTCGGTGTCTTCGCTCGGCTGGG
>CANRHA010000065.1 GCA_947630315.1 uncultured Clostridia bacterium | reverse complement strand
AAGAGCAGCGAGAACCTTGCGCCTACGCCGATAGCGCAGAACAGATCCATGCCCATTACGTTGGTGCCGAAGATGTATGTCGGGGCGTGGCCGTTTTTATAGATGTAGTAGTTGTAGTAGCAGACTCTGCACTGTACCGAGCCGGCCTTTGCGGTAGAGTAAACGTAGGAGCCGTCGTCGCCGGGAATCCTCAGCGAATTATACTCTGCGCCGGCCTTTTCGGTGTGAGTCGAATATGCCGGAATAAAGTTGCCGTCGCTGTCGAAAACGGCGTTGCCCTTTGAATCGACCTGGTACCAGATACCGGGGTTGATCGACTTCTGATCGAGGTCCGAGGCCTCGACATAGGGATAAATAACCTGAATGCCGTTTTCGTTCTGCCATTTCTGAATGGCGGCAAATTCGTCAAAGGTAAATACCCTGTAAACAATGCCGAGGGCGTAGTAGGCGTTTACCTCAATGTCATATGTATTGCGCTTTACGGTGCGGCCACGGCTTAAAACCTCGATTTCATGGGTGCCTACGGTCCTTATTACCGGGTTCATTCCGGTCTCCTCGGCGACGCCGCGCCAGAACGCCATGGCGTTGTCGTTCTGAGAATCGAATACCTTAGCGCCGTCAAGAATGCCTATGTTCATATCGGCGACAGACCGTACAAACGCCGGGTAGTTTACATACATGCTGTCGGTGTCTCTTATCCCGTAGATGGAGATCATCGGAGCAAAGATCGCGTAGAGGATCAGAAACAGGAGTATCCACGCGGCTATAACCGACGAGCGGTTTTTTCTGAACCTTATAAGCGCGTCGGCAAAGAAGCTTCTGGCCTTGGTCTGGAGCTCTTTATCGCGAAGCTGGTCATTTTCCTGCACGAACGCGAATTTTTCGGCAGGGATATGTTCGTAATTCATGTTAGTATTATCACTCATTTTTTCGACCCCATTCTTATACGCGGATCGATAAAGCCGTAGCTGATATCGACCACAAGGCTTGCTGCGAGTCCGATAGCGGTGTAGAAGCAGGTTGAGAGGATAAATATGTTATAGTCAAGGCCGGTTATGGCGTTGAGCGTCAATCCGCCCACGCCCGGCACCGAGAATATTCTCTCGATTATGAGTGAGCCGCCCAGAATGCCGATAAACTCGCCGAATATTCCGGGAACTATAACAACGAAGCAGTTTTTAAGGGCGTGGCGGATAGTCGCCTGAGCCTTTGTAAGGCCCTTTGTGCGCGCCAGCAGCATAAATTCGCTCGTTAAAACCTCGGTAAGCTCGGCGCGGGTGGTTCTTGTGAATCCCGCTATAACGCCGAACGAAAGCGACATTACCGCCGGTATCATACTTACAAACATAGGCCAGCTGAACCAGTCGGTGCCGGATTTCATCAAAAACGGGAACCATCCGAGCTTATAGCAGAAGATGTACTGAATGATAAACGCATACACGAACGACGGCACCGATATAACTACCATTGTAAGCGTTGATATCGCGTAGTCTATCCATGTATTCTTTTTAAGCGCCGCAAAAATTCCCAATGCAATACCTATAGGTATACTCAGAAGAATTGAATACAGGTTTACTATCATCGTTGCGGGGAGCTTTCCCACAAAGATCTCCCATACGTCCTGTCCGAAGTAAAGCTTTTCGGAGAGGCCCCAGTCGAACTTGGTTATTACATTCTTCGCAAAAAGCCCGAATTGCACAAGGTACGGTTCGTTGTACCCCAGCGCTTCGCGGCGAAGCTCAATTACCTGAGAATGCGGGTCCTCGGGCGGCAGAGCCGGCTGCGGCAGCATTCTGATCAGAATAAAACACATCAGCGTTATGATCAGAAATACTATGATCATGTAAAACGTTCTTTGCAGTGCATATTTTACCATTAAGTCAACCTCCATTTCTATGACTCTCACTTGATTCGCAGCGCTTTGCGGATCAAGTGAGGGCTATAAACCAACTGAGGCGGGAGAAATTCCCCCGCCTCAGCAATTTGTGAGGATCGAAGTAATACTATAGCGGGTGTGCTATATTATTTCATCAGTACTGGAGCGAACCGCCCTGAGAGGCAACATATGCCGCCCACTCTTCCTCGTTGTAGTTGTATTTGTCATACTGAATGCCGCCGCGGCTGAGCATCGGGTTGTAGTCCTCAACAACGTGATAGATCTGCTGGCTGAGGAGCGAACCGCCGGCGTCCTGCATGATCGGTACGCAGTTGTAGGCAACGAGCATCTGTCTCTCGATCTCAGCGAGAATGTCAAGACGAACCTCGGTGTCAGCAACGCCGTAGCCGTAGTTGTACTCAACGCCGTCAACGGTGACGGGAGTGCCGTTAAGGGCAAGGGCGAAGTCGCGAATGCTCATTGTTACATCGGTGCCGTCAATGTTTACGGTCATGTCGTGGTTGTTGGCATCCCACCAGTTGCCCCAGTAGGCCTGAGCGGGATCGGTCCAGGTAAGAGCGGTGCCGAACGGATCGAGCGAACCGCCGGACCAACCGGCAAGCTGAGTATCCATCTGGCCGTTGCGGAGGTTATCGGACCAAGCGTTTCCGACAGGAGCGGAAGGAGTGATCAAGATCTTGCCCTCGAAGCCGGTGCCCGCAGCGCCTGCGTTGAGCTGGCTGTTGAGGAAGTCAAGGGTCTTTCTGTAGAACTCGGACATCTCACCCGACATAGCGTAAACCATGGTCACGGTCTGGTCGGAGAGGCCGTCGCCGTCGTTATCGGTTACATAACCGAGGTCGAGGGCTTCCTGATAAGCCTCGGCGAACTTCTCCTTGGCGGTAACAGGGTCGAGACCGGTGATGGAATCGACAGCAGCGTCAAGGTCACCGTTGTAGTCGTCAAGGTCGATGGAGTAGAAGTCGACCAAAGCCATCTTGGCCTGATCGGTGTCGCGGTAGTAGGCGCAGGTCTCGGGATCGTAGATGTAGGTGTCGCCTAAGAACGCATAGCCGCCCTTACGTGCGGGAGATACGGTAGCAGCCATAAGCTCGCGGTCGATGGAGACGGCGCAGGCGCGTCTGAAGGACTCGAGCATCTGGGTCTGGAGGTCGGTGGTGGTGGCGTCGAAGTCGGCAGCGGCTTCACGCTTTGCAATCTCTGTCTCATAGCCGTTGAAGAGGAGGAAGAAGATGGTCTCGGCAGGAGTTGCATAGTAGTATTCGGAGTTTCTGTACTGGTCGAAGTCCTCAGCCTGGAGGCCGTAGCCCATGAGCTGGCCGGAGAGGAACATCTGCTTCTGGGTAGAAGGCTCGCTAACTACCTGAGTGTCGATCTCGGTGGTCTGGTACATCTGGTAGGTGAGGCCGTCCTCGGGGTCAACGTAGTTGATCCACTCGTAGTTCCAACCAGCCCAGTTCTCGTTCTTTACAAAGTGCATCGACTTGTCGAGCTGATAGTCGCTTACCTTATAAGGACCGTAAGAGCAGGAGGTCTCAACGTTGGTGCAGTAGGTGGAAGACCATACGGAACCGGAAGCGGTCTGCTCTTCCTTAAGGAGAGAATCGTAAAGATCGATCTTTACAAGCGGTACGTTCATGCCGTAGGTCATGAGGTAGAAGCCTTCGAGAGAGCTGCTGTATACGAATACGAGTTCGTCGTCGGCGGGAGCGTAAAGACCTACGTTGGAGAAGTCGTAATCTGCGTCGTAGGAGCTCTCGTAAAGAGCGAGGTAGTTAAAGAGCTCGGCGTCAGACTCGCCCCAAGCGGGGTTAGCGGTCGTTACGCTCGAAAGCAGAGCGAGGTTATCGTCGGTGCAGGGAACAAGTCCGTCCTGATCGGCAAGAGCAAGAAGGGCGTCCCAGTTGTCCATTCCGAACATATCGGCGCCGTAGGCGTCAACATAAGCAGCGAGGGTGTCGCCGCCGAGCCAGTCAAGGGAGTAATCTACGGCGATGTAAACGAGCTTGCCGTCGTCATAAGTATACTGGCCTTCCTCGTTCTTGGTCATCTCTTCGATCTGAACGCCCTGAATGCCGTTGTCGAGGTAAGAAGCGTGTCCGGCGAGAGCGTAGTTCTTGCCGTTTACAACGGCGTAGGTGCCCTCGTAGTAGTCGGCCGCGCGGTAGTTGAGGAGTTCGGGTCTGAGAACTCTTTCAAGAGAACCGACGAAGTCGTTGGCGGTGATAGGAGTTCCGTCATCCCACTTGAGGTCGTCGCGGAGCTTTACCGACCATGCAAAGCCGGAAGTAGCGCTCTCGGGAATGTTGAACTCGGGGTGCTCGGCCTTTACAGACTCGGTGACGTCGACGGGATAGTCGGCCGCCATAGCGGGAACGATCATATATCCCTCGAAGGGCTCTTTGCCTTCAACGGGGTGACGCGCGTCGTTGAAGATGAGAGTGTACAGAGAGTCGGTCGTGTAGTTCTGAGGATACAGGTCGTCGGCTGTCTGGTAGGTGTGGGGGTTCCAGTTGGTGGCGAGGGTAGAGACGGCATCTTTGTAGATGTAGTCGCCTTCGACCTCAACAACTTCTTCAGGGTTTACGGGAACAACTTCGTTCTGTCCGCCCTGGTCGCCGCTGACTACAGGGGTTACTCCGTTATCGCCGCAGGCGGCGAGCGAAAGAACCATTGCAAGCACAAGCAGCAGGCTGATAATTCTTTTCATAAATAAAAGTGCCTCCTTTTAAAGGTTACGGAAATTTGATCCGTACTTCTGCGCCCTGACGCCCGAAAACATATTTCGGGTCATCATAAGCTTAAATGCATAATAATACGTATAAGGGCAATTTGTCAATAGCTTTTTAACGATTTCGGGATTTTGCACTGTTTTTTTTTGAAAATTTATCAGACAAACAGCAAAATCAATAACTCCTTAAGCATTCGGGCGCAAATTACACCGATTGTGTATATTCAATGCTTTACCGCGCTATAGGGCGTTCCGGGCGATATTTTGCCGGATTTTACTCAATTTCGGGCGTGGTGCTTTCCATGGAGGACGGTTGTACGCTTACAGAGTACATTTTATGCATAAAATGTATGTATATATACAAGATTTTGTGTATATTTTGCCCGCGCGAGTATATTTGTACTTGTCGGGGGAACGGGAGCCGCTAACAACGCGTCGCGGACTCCGTATCCCTCGCCGCGGCGTCTCCATGCTTCGCATTCCGCGCCCCGGCTCACTCGCTCCGTCGCGACGGTTGTTCTTTATAAAGGTGCCGCCGTGCTGTCGCAGCGGCGGAATTTAAGGGGGAGCCCTCTATCGCAGGGCTCCCCCTCTTGAAGAAACAGTCCACCGGATTGTTTCTTTCAATTCACCCCCTTCGGAGCTCACTTCGTAAAGGTTTCCGCGACTGCGGTCGCGGCCAAAGGGCGCTGCCCTTGGATACCCGCCAACCTTTTGAAAAAGGTTGGATCGAAAACTTTTATGTTTATATGCGGCCGCGGCTGTCTTGATGTGGCCAAAGCGGCCACATCAAGAAGATAGATATTAGATGATAGATGTTAGAGTTTAAAGGTGTCACCTTCGGTGACGGATTTAAGTGTATGGGATAATGTGGACGAAATAGACACTCCCCGGCTGTCTGGGGGTCTTGCAAAATTTATCATTCTGCATTATAATAGGGTGCACTCTTAATAACGATCATGAAAAGGAGAAGAAATGTCACCGCTGAAATTTCTGATGTCGTACATAAAACGGCATAAATGGCAGTACATACTCGGGATAATCACCCTCTTTATCGTCGACTACGCCAACCTGTTTATCCCCGAACTCACCGGCGAGGTGACCGACGGCCTCACCGCCAGAACCATGGACATGCACGGCGTTTTCGCCGCGGTCTTAAAGATCCTCCTGCTCGGCGTCACCCTCGCCGTAGGCAGGTTCTTCTGGAGATACTTCCTGTTCGGCGCGGCAAGGACCGTCGAAAAGGAGATACGCGACGATATGTTCGCCCACCTCGAAACGATGGACGTTGAATACTTTAACGGCCACAAGACCGGCGATCTTATGACCCGCTTTACCTCAGACCTCAACTCGGTGAGAATGTCGATAGGCCCGGCGATAATAAGCATATTCGACGCCACCGTAATGGCGCTTATGGTGATCATTCAGATGATGGTGTATGTAAACATAAAGCTCACCCTGCTTACGCTCATACCGATGCTTATAATAATGGTAGGAGAAATATGGTACGGCAAGGTGATGCACGCAAAATACCGTCAGCGTCAGGAGGCCGTTTCCGACCTCACGGATTTTGTTCAGGAGAGCTTTTCCGGAATACGGGTCATAAAGGCGTTCGTCCGCGAACGGCAGAAGCTTAAGGAATTTGCAAAGGCAAATCAGAACGCGATGGACAAAAACCTCACCATAGCCCGCTGGCAGTCGGTAGTAAACCCGCTTTTAACGGTAATAATCGGCTCCAGCAGCCTTATAACCCTGATCTACGGAGGGTATCTCGCCATCGTCGGCGACATAACCCTCGGCAGGTTCGTGGCGTTTCATCAGTATGTAAATATGCTCGTCTGGCCGATGATAGCCTGCGGCGACGCCATAAACATGTTCTCCCAGGGCTTCGCCTCGGCTAAGCGCATTCAGGAGGTATTCGCCGAACAGCCCGAGATCGCCGATACCCCCGAGACCCGCCCCGTTCCCGAACTCAGCGGGCATATCTCATTCAACGGGCTTACATTTATCCACAAAGGCTCAAGCGAACCCACCCTCAAAGACATCACCCTCGACGTTCCCGCGGGCACTACCCTCGCCATAATCGGCAGGACCGGCAACGGAAAATCCACCCTTGTGAACCTGCTTTTGCATCTGTACAACACCAAGCCGGGAATGATACTCCTTGACGGCAGGGATATAAACACTATCCCGCTTCACACCCTGCGCGAAAATATAGCATATGTTCCCCAAGACAACTTCCTGTTTTCTGATACCCTCGCCTCGAATATCGCCTTCGGAACCCATGAAAAAAGCATGGAGCGGATAGTTGAAGCCTCCCGCGCGGCCTGCATTCACGACAACATAATAGAGTTCCCCGACGGCTACGAGACGGTGGTCGGCGAAAGGGGCGTGACCCTCTCGGGAGGGCAGAAACAGCGAAGCTCTATAGCCCGTGCTCTGATAAAGGACGCGCCTATACTTATTCTTGACGACGCGCTCTCGGCGGTAGATACCGACACCGAGGAGCATATACTTGAAAACCTGAAGGAAAAGCGCGCCGGAAAGACGAACATCATAATAGCCCACCGCGTTTCGACTATCCAGAACGCGGACGTTATAATGGTTCTTGAAGACGGCAAGGCCGCTGAGATAGGCAGCCACCGCGAGCTGATGGAAAAGGGCGAAATTTACGCAGAAATGTTTGAAAAGCAGCAGCTTGAGGCCGAAATAGGCGAACAAAAAGCGGCCCTTAAGCGCGACATAGACGGAATTTCCGCAAAGGGGGCGACGGTATGAGACGGCTTTTAGGATATCTTAAGCCCCACAAATGGGCGATGTTCGCGGCGACGGTGCTGGTACTGTTTATAATCGCCGTTGAGCTTTACAGGCCGATAATAATAGGCGACGCGATAGACGACTACATAAACGGCTACTATCAGCCATACGTTGAAAGCAGCGCGGGAGATTCGTCATATAACGGCGTTAAGCTTGAAAGGCTGTACGGAGACCTCGGCGAAAGCGAACTCAGCTCTGACGAAAGAAAATATTATCAGCTTCTTTTATATGACGATGAATACTACATGGCCGAGGGGCTTACCGCCGCCGAGACGGTATCGCTTATCGAGGCCGAGCCGGAGACGGTGAAGAGCTTTATCGATTCGCGTTCTACCGGCGTGCCGCTTGAAAAGGATCAGTTAAAGGCCCTGAGAAGATCGGATTTCGGCGGGATATTCCGCGCGGCGGCGGTTTACCTTGCCGTACTTATCGCCGGGTTCATTCTGAACTGGGCAGATACATGGATACTCCAGAAAATGGGGCAGAACATAATCTACGACATGAGGACCGAGGTTTACTCGCACATTCAGGGGCTTTCGGTGAACTTCTTCAACACCACCCCGGTGGGCAAACTTGTAACAAGGGTCTCGAACGACACCGAGGCGGTAAACGAGCTGTTCACAACTATCCTCGTGAGGCTGTTCAGAAACGTCATAATGATAGGCGGCTACGCGGTGATAATGTTCACCCGAAGCCCGGGAATGGCGCTGGTTTCGTTTGCGCTTCTGCCGATAGTAGGCGTTCTTACCTTCTACTTCCGCTACGTTTCGCGCAAGGCGTATCAGCTTACAAGAAACAAAATAACCGAGCTGAATACCTTCCTCTCGGAGCACATTTCGGGAATGAGGCTTATTCAGATATTTGCCCGCGAAAAGGAAAAATACGCCGAGTTCGAGAAAAAATCCGCGGAACTTTTCGGCGCAAGCTGGCGCGAAATGATGATCTTTGCGATATTCCGCCCGGCAATATTCCTGGTCTCGATAATCGCGAGAGTTATAGTTATTGCGACCGGCGCTTACTTTGTGCTGACCGACAGGATATCCCTCGGAACGCTGTTTATCTTTATAAGCTACATAAGCTCCTTCTTTGAGCCTATTCAGGAGCTTGCCGAACAGTTCGGAACGCTTCAGTCGTCTCTTGCCTCAGCCGAAAAGGTGTTCACGGTGCTCGACGTCAAGCCGGATATAGTGAACCCTCCCGAGCCTATAACTCCGCCGATGAGCGGCAGGATAGAGTTTAAAAACGTATGGTTTGCATATGA
>CANRHA010000064.1 GCA_947630315.1 uncultured Clostridia bacterium | reverse complement strand
TCCTTGATACGGAGCTTGCGACGAAAATGCCCTGACTTTTGCAAGTCAGGGCAAGCCTCGCAGAGCGCACATACCCCATAGTGGGGGGTATAGAAGTGCGCACTTCGTGATAATTGATTATTCGGGAGCTTAGGCCCTTACATTCATAGCTATTTTTAGGATTGTAATTGCATCATCAAGAGTTATTGATCCGTCATTGCCTGAAACATCAGCTGCTCGTTCAATAAAATTGGCGTCGCCCAAATCTACATTCATGGCAAATTTTAGCGTTAGAATAGCGTCGTCAAGCGTTACTGCACCGTCTCCGTTCACGTCGCCAAGCGTTCCTCCTACAACTGTAACCTCGCAAGTCGCAGTACAGTTTCCATCAAAAGTGCTGACGGAAATGATTGCTTTTCCTGCAGCAATCGCCGTCACATTTCCTTCCTGATCCACAGTAGCAATCTCAGGTGAATCAGATATCCAAACTACGGCTTTTTCTGTCGCGTTTTCAGGAGTGATTGTATGGATAAGCTGTACCGCCTCACCGACTTTTACCGTTATTTTGTCCTTATCAAGTGAAACGCCGGTCGGCGGAGTTATATCATAGGATTGTGAACTCATAATAGCTCTGACCACTATGTCTTCTCCGGGCATTATAAATGTTGTGTTCGGGTCGGTGCTGTCGCCGAAAATATCCTTACCATTAGACGCTTCCCATTTTACGAAAGTGTAATTTTCCGGCACAAATGCATGGATTTCAACGCTTTCTCCCTTACTGAGATTTTCCGAGAAGCATATGTTTCCTTTATAAATCATATTTCCGGACCATATCTCAGCTGTAAATATATTATCTTCTGTTCTGTCCTTAAGGCTGTCATACTGCTCGTCAACGACTTCGCCGGTAGACGTGTTCGTCAAAGAATATGCGTCTTCTTTAAGGTTTTCGTCATTAGCATATATGTTATATGACGTGTTACTGTCAACCGAAACGCCGTAATAATTGACATCTCTTACAGTGTTTCCGCTCTCATCAAACTCATGGATCGTTACGTCCATTGTTCCGGCGTCATATCCCGCATATTCGATGCGATAAATCTGATCGCCATATGTTTTTACATACTTAGTATCATCGACTATAGCTATCGTGATATTGTCGTCTTCGCAGTGTACGCGGTTTCCTTCAACATATGCGACAAGATTATTTGATTCGTCATAAACATATACGTCTATGGGGCAAGCGGCGATGTGTTCTTGTTTTGCTTCAATTTTTGACATAATGTCGTCTTTGGAATTGCTATATGTTTTGAAAAGAGGAGTTTCCGGATAATCCTGTTCCAACTCTTCAATCCATGCTATACCTGAGACTATCTGTGTGTCATTATAGCTATTCAAATAGAATTTAATGTCTTCTAAAGTATCGTCCAAATTATTCTTGCTGAACCATGACATAATTTTATGCAGCATGGAATCGTTGACAATACTTACCATTTTGCTTGCGCTGACACAATCCTCAGCTCTTAATGCAAATTGCATATCAAGCGCGCTCAATAATGTTTCGGCATTCTCTGTAGTCCTATCACCAAGGAATTTATTGTAAAGACGCGAATAAGTTATATCCGACACTCTTTCCATATCCAAAACCATCTGCAGCTGTAAATACTGTGAACTCAGCTCATCAGTTTTAAACAGCGCATTTGAAACTGCCGTTGAAGCTTTAAACGCTACCATCAGTACAGCCATAGCAGGGCAAAGAGAATATACCTCTTTCATGACCTCTTTCCACAGAAACTCTTTAATAAGGAATTTTGAAGCTCCCCAACCGGCAAGGCTGATTTCACCGTCAATAATTTTAAGAATGGCTTCTTCTTTTGAGGAATTTATAATATCAATGCATTCGGATAGAGCGCTTTGCATATGACTGTTTCCGTTTTGCAAGCTGTCAGAATATAATTCCCGCAATACGGATTTCATAGATTCTGTAGTATTTATAAAAGTGAAGCAGTTTGCAGCATAGGTATAACAGTCACCTACCGAGGCAGCTAAATCAAGGATATTTGAAAGCGTAGACATTAATTTCTGGGCGCCGCTCCATATAGGAGTTTCATGTTTAAACCAGTCCATTGTAAAAGCGTATAAAGCTTCTTTTTGTTCGGAAGTTAAATTCCTATAGTTATCTGTGTTTGAAATAATATCCATTTGGAATTCCGCTTTTGCCATAGAGTCAACTGCCGACATATATTTGCTTATGCTGCGTGTAACTTTTGCTTTTTCTACTTCACCATAATCTACAGTAGAATCCTTTTCTACGGCGTTGACGATTATAGCCATATACATATCTCTCGGCTTTAAAACATATCCTTCAAGCTTAGTCGGATCGTTTATCGAATCAAAAGCAGTCTGCACACCGTTCCAAAGCTCAAAGCCCTCATCAAATCCGCTGTCCTGCAAAGCCTTTACAATTATGCTTGAGGGAGTTTCTTTGCTTAATTCATCGCGAACAGCTCTTGAATCAACATAGTCGGGATAACTGGGATTAACAAGTCTGTTGGCTCTATATGTAGCGATATTAAAGTTCTCAAATGTAGGAATTTGATTTATAGGACTTTTGCTGTTATAATGTATTGTCGCTGTCTGTAATGGCTCATTATAGTTTTCTATATAAATCTGTTTCCAATAAAACTCATCTATTCCCTCATAATATATATCCTTCAATAATTCGCAGTTGTGAAATGCGTAACTTCCGATTGACTCTACCGTTACCGGTATAAAAACAGACAGGAGCGTTTTGCAACCATAACACATATATTTGGGAATATTTACAGTATCCTCCTCAAATATTACTTCAGATATGTTGCTTCTTTCAAACGGACTACGGTATCCGGTAACAGGCTGACCGATGCTTGTCACAGATTTAGGAACCGTGACGGAAGTTAAAAGTGGACACCCTTCAAAAAGCCACCATCCCAAAAAAGTCGCACCGCCTAAATCTATACTGCTTAGTGAAGAACAGTTGGTAAACGCTTCGTCTTCTATTCTTTTCACACTTTGCGGTAAAACAATAGAAGATATACTTGAGCAACCATTAAAAGCATTAGAACCAATAGTAGATATTTTATCATTAAATTCTATGGTCTCAAGTCTGATACAACCATAGAATACCTCGCTATCTATAGTCGTAACATTATTTCCCAAATGCACATTGGTAAGATATTTACAGCTTGAAAATGCTCCGGCGGCAATTATTTCGACATTATCAGGAATTGTAACATCTGTTAGAATAGTATTATAAAAGGCATCTTGTCCAATCCATGTTACGCTTTCGGGAATAGTTATTTCGCTTAAGGAGGTTTTTGCAAACGCGTAGTTACCTATGTAATAACCTTCCAAAGACTTTTCACCTTCGGGAATAGTTACAGATTTTAAATTTGATGCTTCATAACATATATAATCCGGTATATTTGCAATTCCGGGTTCAAATATTACATCGGTTATGCTGCTGCCATTTAAAGGCGTGTGATTGAAGCCTCCATATGGATTGTACCAATAATTAGCTTCTTTAACAGACTTTGGAATAGTTAGAGTTGTCAATAAAGGGCAGCCGATAAAAAGATCATATCCCAGATAAGTTGCTCCGCCTAAATCTATACTGCTCAGTGAAGAACAGTTGGTAAACGCTTCATCTTCTATTCTTTTTACACTTTGCGGTAAAATAATAGATGACAAAAATTCACAGTATCCAAATGCCTTGTTACCAATTCCATATACTACATAATCATCAATGGTTTCCGGAACTACAAGATCGCTTTCCGTACCGAGATATTTAGTGATGGTCGCGTTTATACCCGAAACAGTATAATTAAAACGACCGTCAGCACTTGTAAGCTCTGTAGAAATAGGCATAATGTCAGCAGACATGGGTATTAAATTTTCTGAAACCGCCTCATCGGATAACCCAACATCGCCATCTGCAATCTCATCATCAAAACCGGTGTCTTTTTCTAAAGTAACATCATCTACTTTAATCATGCCGGAAACACATTCAAACGTGATCTCCTCAGCATTCAGATTCAAAGATCCTTCATCAGAACATTCAATGGATATTGAATATTCTCCGGGCAAAATATCTTGAGGAATTTCAAAAACGGCTTCGGCAATAACGCCGTTACCTACATTACTTTTCGACACATCATCAGACACGAAATTAGTTATCAAAATCGTATTGCTTTCTTCGATAAAAGAAAATCCTTCCAGCAGATGAGAATCATTTACGCTTTTAAGAATAATCTCGGGAGAGTAATTGATTTTAAAAGCAGCAAAAATAATGCCGGGATTATTGCTGATAACTATAGGAACAGTAACTACTTCTCTCGGACTACCTGCTGCCGTTTCAAATGATATTGATGGTTTGTTAAATGGCATCGACTCCGAAATGGCTTCAACAACAGTAGCGTTGCAAAGCGTGGAGAAGCTCATTAAAATTGCCAACATGATTGATACCAATTTTTTCATTTTGTTTCCTCCTGTTTATTTTGGAAATTTTGTTTACAAAAAATTGTACTTTTTTGCAAGATATGCTTTCAAATGAATATGTACATATTATACTATATCTACATAAAAATCAAGAGCATACATGTCCAAATTTGACATATATGACCAAAGTTTTATACAAAAATTTGGCTACAAAAAAGTACACAATATTGTAAAAAAGGTCTGCTACAAAATAGCAGACTTTTTGTAAATTTCTGCCCTATAACGAAATGTTGAAAGCGGCATGTTACAGGCTTTTGCGGCTGCTGTGCCTGTGATTTTGCCCGCTCGCCACTTTTGATAATTGCTGTAAAAGTTATCGGGTAACGGCTCTGGCGGCCTGCCGAAGCGAACACCCCTTGCTTTTGCCGCAGCTATGCCCTCGGCTTGCCTTTGCCTGATGTTTGTACGCTCGTTCTCTGCAACAAACGACAGCACTTGTAAAACGATGTCGCTTAGGAATGTGCCTACCAAGTCTTTCCCGCGCCTTGTATCGAGCAGCGGCATATCAATTACGCATATATCCACGCCTTTGTCCTTGGTGATAAGACGCCATTGTTGCTGAATCTCCTCGTAATTCCTGCCAAGTCGGTCGATACTCTTGATATAAAGCACGTCATCGCGCTTGAGCTTGCTAAGTAGCCGTTTGTAGTTTGGACGATTGAAATCCTTGCCAGACTGTTTATCCATATAAATGTTTTCCAGCGGGACATTTGCTTGGCTCATTGCTATTAGTTGCCTATCCTCATTCTGCTCTTTCGTGCTGACCCTGATGTAGCCGTAAATCATCGTCTACCTCGTTTCTGCCACACCAATTCATGGCCCAACACGTCTGCTAATTCTTTAGCTTCGCTGTATCGCAGACTTCCTCGTTGCAACTTTCCAGAAAAGTTCGGAACGCTGCGCGATGAACGCGGGCTTTTGTCCGCAAGCACAAGCTTCCAATCCGGCACGGATGCGAAGTGCGCGCGGGAACAAAAGCAGCTTTCATTCCAGCCGTGTTCTTCAACAAGGCGATCAACGACTTCACTCATGGTCAGTCCTTCACGGACAATATAAGATTTGATTTCGTTTTTAATGTTCATATTACCTCCAAATTTTGTATTCGCCTGACAGTGTATGATGTTCGCACTTAAGCGAACTCATATTGCCATAAGGCGTATTTTTCTGTTTTCAATTATCTTTTCAGTTTTCCTTGATGCATATACCTGTTCAAAGATGGCATAGTCAATTTCTCTGTTTTACGTGATTTATAACTATTACGCAAAATGTCACACTATTTAATTAACCATGTTCGCCGCACAACATCACGTAGTTTAATATAGTTATCCGCATTAAGCTAAAAACTATTTCGCCCTTTCGCGATTGCCCTGATTTTGCCGCTTTGTGAAAGCCGTTCCTGCCATGTTTTCGCTACACTGACGTTGCCTCCCATCTTGGTTCGCTCAGTCGTTAAGGCTTTCATCGCAAACTTCACCGATGGGCATATCACTTTCTCGCGGTCTGCGGCGTCGCATGCTCCATATCCCTCACCCCTCCGCACGCGTCGGGGCTCGCTCATTCCGCTGCTCCGCCTTTTCCCCACAAAGCTTTGCTTTGCGGGGCCCCTGAATTTATTTCACGACTTTTTCGTGTTCACGTCGAGTGGCGATGTTATTATGTACGCAAAACTCACGATTCCCGAGAGATTAAAAGATTTAAGGGTAGCGCAAAAGCACTTGACTTTGGAGGAGCTTGCAGAGCAGACAGGCTTGTCAAAGCCAGCTCTTGGCAAATACGAAACCGACAACTATAAGGATATAAGTCCGTTTGCAATCGTCACGCTTGCGGAGTTTTATGGAGTATCTACTGACTACCTCCTCGGTCTGACCGAAACAAAAAATCACCCAAACACAACTCTTAGTGAGCTGCATTTGAGTGATGAAGCGATAGATATTTTGAAAAGCGGGAAGCTAAATAACCGACTTTTATGCGAGATAATTAGTCATGAATACTTCAGACGGCTGCTTGTTGATTCCGAAGTGTTTGTCGACAGAATCGCAGAATGCATACCGAGGAATTTTCCTCAATCATGCATGTCGGCAGACTTAATGTCTTGAAGAAAAACGGCGATGTAAACAATTTAGATGCACGGACTTTGGAGATTGCGGAAGATGTTGACAAGCACTATATTGAGGGTGTTTTGATCCAAGGTTTGCTCTCAATACTTAACGATATTAGAGAAAAGCATTTTACAGACAACACGACCGCCAATGCTCTCTACACGGCTGACGAAGCGCAGAAAAGATTGACGAGGTTATGAATTTTAAGGGGAACGAGAGGGAGAAGCAGCTGCTTTTGGTTTGTAATCAACTGCAAATCCCATACAATACTCTGAAGCCGGATGAGAAGGCTGCGCTTCTAAGTGCGATATCGAAATCAAAGATTTTGGGTAAGCTGGGAAAACATGGCAGAGGTAAAAGAAAGCATAAAAAATAGGGCAAGGATTATCCTTGCCCTATTTTCGCCCTAAATTCCGCTTGACAGGTGCCGTAAATCAAATTTTTTGACTGAAAACTTCTTTATGGACACCTGCCGCAGGGGTGGGTGTTTGTTTTTAGATGTGGTTTTCCTTTAGTTTGCCGAATAAACAGTAAAGCTCTGTCCGTTGCCGAAATCAAGCTGGATTTCTATCGGCTCGTCGTTGGGGATCTCATTCTCCTTGCGAAGCTCATCGTCGGTGTCTGTCATATGATATATCAGTGAGGCCGCGCCCGGGTATGCTTCCTGGATCCTCTCGTCGTTAATTGCATATGCAACGCCCATGTATTCGCCGTTCACATACACCCAGGGAGTCGGATACTCTTCAGCCTTGACGTCGCTTGTTAAAATCAAACTTGCAATAATTCCAGGTGAAAGATTTTTGACGTATAAGTCATATTCGTTGCCGGAATCGGTTAAACTGCCGACCTTTTCACCCAGATACTTCGTAAAATCGCCGTCCTGATACTCGTTGGTTTTGAGAACTGCAGTTCTCTCCTCCCATTCGGAATCGCTGCCGACCATTACCCGATATCTTATCGTAACGGTTTCGATCGGGTATTGCGAGATGTCAATGCCCAAGCCGTTTAAGCTTTCCTCCAATGGCTCATATGCACTGTATTCTCCATATACTCCATATATCGAGAAATAAATGTAGGCTTTATCCTCGCTCCCGGACTTTAAACCCCTGGTACTATAATCCCAATAGTTTGAAGCGGTATATGCCAAACCGTTCCAATGAACATCCTGTATTTCAAAGAACATCTGTTTGTTATCCGGGTTCTGGTTTGATACATTGAGCGTGAGAATCGCCCCACGCATGCTACTATCTGCTGGCTCAAAGTAGTCTTCAATTCCTTCACAGGTAACGGTCATGCCGTTTTCATCGTAAACCGTGCCGTCCTCAAAACTTAAAGAAAGCAGCTTTTCATAAAGAATATCCTTGGGGTCTTTAGGCCCGGCCACTTCCGTCTCGGGTGCCTCGGGTTCCGTTTCTTCGGACTCGTTCGCTTCAGGCTCGGTTTCGGGCGCTTCGGGCAAATCTGCGGGCTGTTCGTCAGTCTGCTGAGTCATGGGCGCTTCACCGCCCATCGCGGGCAACTCGGCATTGGTCTTTCCGCTGTCACCGCAGGCGGTCAGCGAAAAAATCATCGCTGCGCAAATCAATATACTAAAAGCGCGCATTTTCATGTTTGTTTTCCTCCTTATTGTCGCGTAAGATCCTCAACGGTACTTCCCCTCGGGGGCCGCGATTTTTGCCCCCTAAGGTTTTCCCGCCGAGACAAAAAACGGCGCAGGTAAACTCCTGCACCGCCAAAATAAGGACACACAAACTTTTATACTTCTGCTCTTGTAAAATCAAGAAAAGTATAGTATAATGAGCATGGCGCTTGATTTCAAGCTGTGTTGGAGGATAGTTCTCCTGCATAGGGCTGTGGGGCGTTACCAGCACCTCACGGCCTGCCTTTATTGTCTCAAATACATTATATACTGCGGCGAACATTTTTTCAAGTGTTTTCGCCAATTTTTTTGGTTTTTTTGTTGAGGGGGCGGGGAGGGCTTTCGGGAGCGGGAGCTGAGGGGTAGCGCGGGCAACGTAGGCCGAGCGGGCAGCCGCCGCCCCGGGCGAAGCCCCGGCGGCCCGGAGGGCCGCCGGGGCTTCGCCCGGGGTTTCTCTGAGGCAGAAAGGGAAAAGAT
>CANRHA010000063.1 GCA_947630315.1 uncultured Clostridia bacterium | reverse complement strand
GGGGTGCTGCTATGCCATGGGTTTCTACGTAGCCAGTGAGGGGGAGGGGTGCGGTCAGATGACAGAAATCAGATGTCAGAAGACAGAAAAGCTTTTTCAAAGTTTGCTAAAGATGAATTGCATCCGGGTAACCTGTAAGTTTCTGCCACCGTTGCCGTCACCTTCTGCCTCTACCGCAACCCCCTGCTCCCCACCAGCCCTCGCTCCTACCTTCATCTGTTTTCTGATATCTGATCTCTGACCTCTGGCAGGGCGAAGCCCCGGCGGCCCTCCGGGCCGCCGCAGCGGCAGCTTCGCTGCCGCTGACCCCGCGCTCCGCGCGGGGCGGGCTTCGCCCGGGGCTTTTGGCAGAAGACAGAAGTCAGATTTCAGAAATCAGAAGCGGTCAATCGGAAGCTTGCGGTACAGACAGCAGCCCCCGCCTTCACCCTCCTTCCCCTCCCGCATATACTGTAGTATGATAGCCGCGTGCGGGGAAATCCGACCCCTGATCCTATCAGCGCGTTACGATTGACACAAATGCGGCGATATGTTATACTGTAGGCGGTTCGGATACATAAAATACAGGAGGCAAAGCCATGATTACAACAGTGACCCTAAGCCCTTGCATTGACAAAACCGTAGAACTCCCGAGACTTATTCCGGATAAAGTGAACCGGGTCAAATATTCCCGCTACGACGCCGGGGGAAAGGGCGTAAACGTTACGCTTGCGCTTTCCGCCCTCGGCACGGCAAGCACGGCGATAGTTCTCAATTTTGACGGCGGAGATATCATAATCCGCGCGCTTGATAAGGCTGGCGCCGGCCATGAGGAGGTAAAGTGTCCGGGCAGGATAAGAACTAATCTCAAAATTTTTGAGACCGAGACCGGCAAAACGGTAGAGCTTAACGAGCAGAACCCGGTGGTCGGCGAAAAGTATGTCTCAAAGCTGATCAAAATATGCCGTATGGCGGCAAAAAACAGCGAGATACTCGTTCTTTCGGGAAGCATTCCGCCCGGGGTTCCCGAGAATATTTTCAAGATGATTGCCGAGGCGGCAAAGGCCGAGAAGCCGGATATCAGAATAGTCCTCGACGCAGAGGGCGAGCCGTTCCTGAAAGGGCTTGAGGCCGCGCCGTACCTGATCAAGCCGAACGTAGAGGAGCTTGAGCGCACATTCGGAACGGAATTTTCCGATGAAGCGGGCATTATAGAATCGGCAAGAAAAATAATTAAGGATCATGGCGTAAAAATAGTTCTGGTCTCGATGGGCGACAAAGGCGCCGTCGCCGTGACCGAAAAGGATACCGTCAGGGCGCGCGCGCTGCCTATCGAGCCGAAAAGCGCTCAGGGGGCCGGCGACGCGATGGTGGCCGGGGCCTGCTTTGCAATTCGGCGCGGCCTTTCGGTCGGCGATATACTTCGCTGCGGAACATGTGCCGCCGCCGGCGCGGTGGAGCTTGAAGGCACGGCGTTTTGCAGCCGCGAGCGCTTTGAGGAACTGTTTTTGATGATTTAAAGATAAAGTCAGGGCGCCTTGCGGCAGGTTTGACAATGAAAAACGCGGGATCTTAAGGAGAAAATCGGTGGTATTTAAGGCAATCTCTATAATAGCGTTAATTATTTTTTACGGCTGTTATTTTGGAAAAATGATCCGGCAAAAAAGTCGGGGAATACAAACCGATCAGCTTGGCAAAGGCAAATCCGGCTTCGGGAAATTTGTGGAGATCACAATGAAAATCGCCGCTGTTCTTGTAGCTGCGGCGGAGATTGTGAGCATTTTCATCGGCACAAGTATCTGCCCCGCTGCCGTCAGAATTATCGGCGCGGTGATGAGCGTTTCGGGAACGGTTTTATTTATTGCCGCGGTGTCGACCATGCGCGACAGTTGGCGGGCGGGAGTATCAAAGACCGACAAAACGGAGCTTGTGACAAACGGGATATTCCGAATCAGCCGCAACCCTGCGTTTTTGGGATTTGATCTTTTATATATCGGAATATTATTGATGTTTTTCAATGGGATTTTGTGCGCCCTGACCGTCCTTGCCGCCGTCATGTATCATTTGCAGATAGTTTATGTGGAGGAGAAATTTTTGGTTGACTCGTTTGGAAACGAGTATCTGCAATATAAGAAAAAAGTCCGCCGGTGCTTCGGCAGGAAAAGATGAATGTGGGTTTATATGTAAAAGCAGGGTGGGGCCTGCTTTTACATTATCCTTTCAATTCCGGATCTCCCCTGAAAATCACCCGCGCACCCGCATCTCTATGCTTCCGGTGTCGGTCGTTATCTCGCACCTGCCGCCGGTCGTCGATTTCGGCACGCTCACATGCCCGGTGTCCGACTCGGCGAAGAATATCTTGTCCGTCAGAAGCTCGCCGGTGACGCTGCCGGTGTCGCTGTCGATAAACAGCTCGGCGGCGTCGCAGCCTTCAAGGCCGATATGCCCGGTGTCGCTTTTCAGCTCGAATATCCCGATGCCTACGACGTTTTCAAGCTTGATATCCCCGGTGCCCGTTTCGGCGTGAAGATTTTTGCAGCCGACATCTTTTAAGCTGACAAATCCCGTGTCGGCCTCGGCCAGAAGATCTTTGCAACTTATATTTTCGAGTTTTACCGCTCCGGTGGCCGCAGAAACGCCGATATTTTCGGATACGTCTGCGCCGCTCAGCTTTATGCTGCCGGTGTCGGCTTTCAGTTTGATGCTCCCGGCGGAAATATCGCTTATCATGATCGCGCCGGTGTCAAGATCGATATCTACAGCGCCATTTGCGCTTGCGGAACATACCACCGCGCCCGTGTGGCCGTCGATATTTATGCTCTCAAATGTAAAGTTTTTCGGAAGATCGACCGCGCCGGTGTCGGTCTCAATGTCCAAAATTCCGTACTCGTTCTGCGGCAGATACACCGTCATTTTCGGGTTTGTGAAGGATATTGCAAAAAAGTGCCATATGCGCGAATCCTCGGTGCCGACAGTAAGAACGCCGTCCTTGACCTCCGCGGAGTGCTTTACCTTCTCGTCCTCATAGCAGACTATTCTGCATTTTCCGTCCTCCGACGGCAAAAACTCGATGTCGGTCGTGTATACGTTCATGTTGATATTTTCAAAATCTCCGCTCGGCTCGAATGTTGTTGTGACATAATCTACCGTTCCGAGCTTGGTTATATCTCCGCCGGTGAATGCAAGAGCTACTGCGAACAGCAGCGCGCCCGTAAAAATCAGCGCAGCGGCGGCAATCAGCCAATTTCTGACCGTTTTATTCATCATACCCTCTCCTTTCCGACAAGCATATGCTTAAGTCCGACAGCGGCTTTTTTTGTCAACCAAATAACTCCCTTGACCGCCGCGAGACTTGCAAAAAAAATAAGTATAGCCGATCCGGCGCACAAAATTCCGATCGCGAGCACCGACAAAGCGGAGAGCGCCCTGCCGATCGCCAAATTATACGCCGCCGAAACGACCCCGCCGAGCGCCACGGCAACAAGCGAAACAAAGATCGCCCAGAGCACGATCACCGCCGACCAGATGACGATATATAACACCAAAACTATCGCGATGACGGCGATAAGAAGCGGGAACCACAGAGGAAAACCGAGGATCAGAAGCAGGATCACCCACGGCTTTACCGGGCTTTTCGGCCTGATTTTTTCTTTTACGATCTTTGTGAGCGGGGTTTCCGCAAGTATCTGCGAAATTATCTCCCAAACGTTACCTATTTCGGCGACCGCCTCGTCCTCCGAAAGGCCCTCCTCCATTCGGTCGTCGATCATCTCGCCGTAAAAGTTCAGCCTCTCCTCAATGTCCTCCTGCGGCAGGCCGTTAAGCCCCCGCCGAAGCCGATCCAAAAATTCCTGTTTACTCATTTTCTTCCTCCTTGACAACAAAACGGTAGATGGAAAGAATTTCCTTCCAATCCTCTTTAAATTCCTCGATGCGACGAAGCCCCAAGTCGGTGATATGGTAATATTTTCTGAGCCGTCCGTCGTGTTCTGCGCTGCGGACGGTCAGCATACCGGCCGTCTCGAGGCGCTTCAGGATGGTATATAAAGTCGATTCGGACAGCGAAATATAGGGCTTCATGTCCTTTATTATGCGATAGCCGTAGGAGTCCTCGTCCTTTATTGCCGCCAGCACGCAAACGTCCAACAGCCCGCGCTTCAACTGAATATCCATAGAATGCCTCCTAACATGGTATACATCATATCACGAAGTATTGCATTTGTCAAGGGGGAAAACAAAAAATTTTTTGGGGGTGAAAATGGGTGGGAGGTAGTGGTTAGAGAATAGTTATTAGTAGTTAGTTGATGAGGTTCCGGGGGCGGGGATAATATGGGGAGTGAATACCTTGGTTCCCATGAGTGCAGAATGTACCGCAAGCCCGGAAAGGAGAACTTCTGACTTCCGATATCTGACTTCTGATATCTGCCGTTACCCCGGGCGAAGCCCCGGCGGCCCTGCGGGCCGCCGCAGCGCGCCTGCGGCGCGCTGGCCCCGCGCTCCGCGCGGGGCGGGCTTCGCCCGGGGTGACGGCAACGCAGGTGCCCAGCGTAGTAGCAGAGACCCTGCAAGACCCAGTTCACCCCTCTCAGTCTGGTCTGCGCAGCAACTCATAGTTTTGCAGCGCCCCTCCCCTCGAGGGGAGGGGTCAGGGGGTGGGGTGATTCAAATAGCATGAGCGTATAGTAGTTAGAGAATAGTTGGTAGTAGTTAGCTAATGTGGGTGCTGAGGGTAAGCAAACATACGGGGGTAAGCGAATACCTTTTCACCAACGTGGCGTAGTAGCACATTGTCACTCTTGCCCCGGTAAGAGTGCCTCTGATTTCTGCCATCTGTCCTCTGTCTTCTGTACCGCTCTATTACAACGCACCCCATATAAATTTTCCCCCAAAATATAATTTTTTGAACCTCAAACCCTTTAAAATTTTATAATTTCCATTGACACGCGCTCCTCCCTTGGCTATACTTAAACCAGGGGGTGAGCGCAATTATACTCAACAACGTAATTTACCCGTATAACCTTGAGGCGAGAAAGCTTCCGATACACCTGACCGGGATAGGCGGAACGGATTGGCAGCAGCCGATCTCGCGGCCGACCGGCTACCATTGGCACCAGATCATACTTTCTGAGGACGGAGAGGGCGTCATCGGCTACGACAACATGAGCTTTAAAGCCGCCGCCGGAGACTGCATTTTTCTGCCGGCAAACTACCCTCATGAGTACCGCGCGGTGTCGAAAAACTGGAAGGTCAAGTTCGTGACCTTCGACGGCTACGCGGTCATACATATCCTCAGCCTGCTCGGAATGACCAGGCCGACGGTGATAAAACTCAGCGACGCCGGGGTGTTTGCGTCGCTTTTTTGGCAGATGTACCGCAGCGTCACGAACGATCGTCTCTGCGGAGATATGATCTGTTCGGGGCTGGTGTATCAGTTTGTTCTTGAATTTTACCGCCGGACCGACATGGGCCTCAGCCGTTCAAAGATCGGGCGTTCCGAGCTTCTGACCGGCGCTTTAAGGTACATCGAGGAACACTACAGCGAGGATTTTTCGCTTTCGGTGCTATCCGATATGGCCGGGGTTTCTCATCAGCATTTTTGCCGGATATTCCGTGAGACGATGAACGTAAGGCCGAAAGAATACATAAACCGCGTCCGAATACGCGAGGCAAAAAGGCTTCTGACCGAGACGGATATGCCTATAGCCGAGGTCGCCCGGGCGGTAGGATTTTCCGAGTCTTCCTACTTCTGCGCGGTGTTCAAAAAGACCGAAAACTGTTCCGCGCTCGAATACCGCAGGGCCGCCCAACGTTCATTTTTTAACATTGACAGATAATTATAATAAATGATAAGATATTTTTGACGAAATATATTTTCAGGAGGTACCGACCATGCTCAAAAAAATGCTGACCCTTGCGTTAGGGTTTTCTCTCTGCCTAAGCTTCGCCGCCTGCGGAGATACCGGCGCCGCGCCGTCTCAGACCGCCGAACCTTCGGTGGAAAAGGTTGAGCCTCAGCCCTCTGATGGCTGGAGCTGTATATTTGCCGCGGCGACTCAGCCCTCACAGGTAGAAGTCCTGCCCAAAAACCCTCATCTTACAGGCTCTACCTGCCGCCAACAGTTTCAGGCTTCGGCGGGAGGCAGCAAGATACGCCTTACCTTCTCGAACGAATATTCAAGCACGCTTGACGCCCCGCCGGACGACATGGTCATAGAATCGGTCCACGTCGCAAAGCTTCTGAAGCCCGGCGAGCCGAATATAGATACCGACACCGATACCGTTGTCACATTCGGCGGCGAGGAGGGCGTTACGGTGCCGGCAGGGGAGACGGTCACGTCGGACGAGATAGACTTTGAATTTTCCGCGCTTGAATTTCTCGCCGTAACGGCAAAGTTCGGGCTTGTTCCAAGCACGCCCGCCTGCCATCAGGAGGCGGATTGCGGCAGCTGGGTAGTCGAGGGAGATCACGTTTCGGAGAATTTCAACCCAACCGAGTGGATGTGGAGCTACTTCTCGTTCTGCCGCGCAGACGGCTACAGCGAGGGCACCGAGACGCTCGTGTGTTTCGGCGATTCGATAACCGACGGCTCTATATCTACCTTCAACGGCTTTGACGCCTGGCCGGATATTTTGGCTCAGAGCCTTCAGGCCGACCCCGCGACGTCTCACATTTCGGTTGTAAATACCGGGATCGGCGGAAACGCGATCTGGGGCGGCTCGGGGCTTCCGGCAAAGGAGAGATTTATTCGAGACGCAGTCGAGATACCGGGCGTAAGAGAGGTCATAATTTTAATAGGAACAAACGACATTCCCGGCGCGCAGACCGACACCTCAGAGGACATGATAGCCGAGTACACGGCGATGATAAACGCCTGCCACGAGCGGGGAATAAAAATTTACGCCGGAACCGTAACTCCGTTCGGCAACAACGAGTGGTGGGCCTCTGAGCTTCACGAGGACATACGCTCGAAGATAAACAGCTGGATGATGAGCGAGGAGAGCGGTTTTGACGGCTATATAGATTTTGCCTCGGCGGTATGCGACCCCGACGACCCGACAAAGCTCAAAGCGGAATTTGACTCGGGCGACGGACTTCACCCGAGCGTTCAGGGCCATAGGGCGATGGGCGAGGCGGCGGCAAAGGCGATCAGGGAAGCGGTAAAATAAGGAGGGGATTTGTGATGATAAAAAGACTTGTTGCGCTTGTTGCCGCTTCCGTTATACTTATGACCGGCAGCGGGGTAAGACAGACGAGAAAGATAGTTGATCCTAAAGACATAACCCCCGCGGAGAGCTATAAGTTTGAAAAGCTCAGCTATGACGGAATAGAGGAAACGGATTACCATGCAAAGATAGAGGCCGAAAAGGGCAAGAACCACGGAACCGGCGTCGCCGTGAAAAAGAGCAAGTCCGGCTACAGCGGCAAGGGCTATGTTGACATTACCGACAACAAGGGCTTCAAGATAGTTATAACCCTGCCGTCTGATCAGTTTTACAAGGTCACGGTAAGGCACTGTGCCGGAAGCCACAAGGAGAACGATTTCCTGTTTAACGGAAAGAAGGCTTTTACTATATACTCGGAAGACGGGGATTGGGTAGAGACCGAGATCGACGGGATATTCCTTGAAAAGGGCAGGAATATAATAACGCTCGGCTCCGGCTGGAGCTGGTTCTCGGTGGATTATATCGAGATAGAAAACGGCGAATCCATTGACGACAGCATTTACAGCGGCATGAGCGAGACCCTCTCGAACAAGTACGCCAACCTCAAAACTCAGAACATCTACCAATACCTAAGGGCGATATACGGCAAGAGGACACTTGCAGGACAATGTACCGACTACGGCCGCAACACCGAGACCGACGCCCTCTATAAGGGGCTTGGAAAATATCCTGCGGTCAGGACTTTTGACTTTATCTTTGACAGCCCGAGCTATCCATATAACAACGACCGCCCCGCAAAGGACTACGATCTTGCGATAAGCTGGAGCAAGGCGGGCGGGCTTGTCGTATACGATTGGCACTGGTATGCGCCCTGCGGCGGAAGCGATTTTTATACCGACAAAACCACCTTCAAGCTCTCGAAGGCGGTAACGGACACCGACGTTGCGCATATGGATCTAAAGGACATAAGGGCGCTTTATAACAGCAACAAATTAAGCCTTGAGACCTACAAGCTCGTAAGCGATATAGACAGCATTTCGCAGCATCTTGCAAAGCTTGAGAGAAACAATGTAACGGTGCTCTGGCGGCCGCTTCACGAGGCTTCAGGAGGCTGGTTCTGGTGGGGAGCTTCGGGCCCGGAAGCGTATAAATGGCTCTGGAAGCTGATGTACGAGAGAATGACCGATTACCATCAGCTTGACAACCTCATCTGGGTGTGGAACGCTCAGGACGAGGATTGGTACCCCGGCGACGAATACTGCGACATCGCCGCGACCGACATATACAGCGACAAGCGCGATTACGGCGTTTCGCCCTCGGTTCTGGCGGATATGAACGGTTGGTCCGACGGCGACAAGATGGTGACGATGAGCGAATGCGCGACTATGCCCGACCCGGACCTGATAGTAAGGGATAACGCATACTGGCTCTGGTTTGCGGTATGGAACTGGGATTACATAGTCAAGAACGGGAGCACGGCGCTCTCGGACGAATACACCGACCTCGAGATGATGAAAAAGGTTTACAACAGCGAGGTCATAATCACCCGAGACGAGCTGCCGAAGTTTTAACGGCAGGGGAGGCGGCCATGGAAAAGCTGTTTGATGTTTATGTTGAAATAACCGGCTCGGCGGCGGTCACCAGGCTGGTCAGGTC
>CANRHA010000062.1 GCA_947630315.1 uncultured Clostridia bacterium | reverse complement strand
TTAAATTGACACGGCGGTTGGTATGTGCTAAAATTTTTCGGGAATTGAGGATACTTTATTGACGAGGCATCACGTAGTTTGTATTTCTCTCGATAGTTTTCCGGACGCGATGATTCACTCAGCAAACACAACTGATTGGTATAATACGAGTTTATTCACTACAACCTTACAAAGCAAAATCAAAGAAGTTGCTGATTTCTTTGGAGCTACTAATATAGTGCCGCATCAAAAGAATACTAGCACAAATGGCGATTTAACTCAAATAGACGTTCCAACGTTGCCTATGATACTTGGTTCTAGTTATGGGAGTGTTTTAAATGAACATTATGGCGTTTATGGGAGTCAGCTGGCATATTATGCATTAGTCGGCAACGGTAGTTATGGTGGTTTGTTACTACAGACACCAAATACCGATAATACCGGATTTTTGTATATTAATTATAGCGGATGGATAATAGATTCAATTAAAGCACAGAACCATAGCACCCAATACCGTCCATTCATAGTAATCGCGGGTGAATAAAAGGAGGTAAATATGGTTAATATAAATGATATTTTAGCTCCAAAATTTAGCGAAGATCTGGCGTATAAAAAGAGCAGTTTCGTTATTTACAACAATAAACTCTGGATCTCAAATGCTCCAGTTACAGCGGGTCCTTTCAACGAAGACCAGTGGACAGAAGCGTATATGGTTAATCTGTTCCAATCAGACCCGTATGTTGTGGTTGGGAAGGCTTATTATCTTGGGAAAATTTCTGGAAAAAAGGCAAGGGATGCTGACGGAGCGGAACATACGTCCGAAACGAGTGAAGATGAAGATGAGGATGATACAATCTCTATAACAAGTGAGTCCTGGACCTTGAAACAAACAAAAACGTATAACTTATCTAAACTAGTTCCTAAGGGGTACACCCCAACTGTTATACTGGCTAATCCTGCATCAAAAACTGGTTACATACACGGTGACTTCTCCTGGAAACAATCAGGAGGTTTTGGTGCTAAGTATATTACTGTTACTAGCTATGTAGGCGATAGTTCTTACGACAAAAATAGCCAAATCCTAACAGTAACTAATAAATCTGAGAGTGAACATACGCACGGGGATGAAATTCTATCATCTAATCACCATCGGACAAATGTAGATTGTGCAACAGACACCTACTCCGATATTTGTGTAGTTGTAGTAATATAGTCCTCACAAATTTATAGCCTTCTTACATAGGAGGTGATTAAATGACAATTACTGGTAAGTATGAGGTTGACAAAAACTTCACTACAGGCCAGGCGCAATTGGGGTAGCATTGCCGTTGGTGAGTTGTCCGCAACAGGACATCCCATCACTCAGGAATTCTACGACAATTGCGTCGCGGAGTGTTCTCGGGAGGGAACGTTCGAGTTGGCTGAGTGAGTTCTGTCTCCTCGAACGACCAGGTGGACGGAATCACACAAAATAAGGAAGCGTAGAAATTTATGCTTCTTTATTTTTTTTTCGCAGATTTATTCATTCCTATTATAGAAAGGAGTGATTATATGAAGAAGGTATGTAAATATAAGTTAATGACAAAGGAGGAGATACGTGATATTTTGTTAAAGCAATTTGAAAAAGTTAATCTAATTCCTATAGAGGATAGATTAGAGGTTTTCGATGATTGTGGAGGCACGATTGACAGTTATCAGTATTTCTTTGATGGGTTATATGCATACCCTGTAGAATACTGTAACTGACTTCAAAAAAAAAAGAGCTTGGCAAAATGTTGAGCTCCTTTATATTTTTATTTTAAGGGAGGTGTGTCTATTGGAACTAAGCGACCGAGAGTATCTGATTCATTGTCTTGAGCAAATGACCCGTGACCACGTACCAAGGGAAAAGGGATCAACAAAAATAAGACTGAAGTACGATGCTTATATGCAGGCTTGCTATTTATATTTGCTAAATTTCTTGAAATATGAGACCTGTGATGATGACGACATCTTAGATGTGCTAGAAAGAAAAAGAAAAGAGTTCTACAATGCTTACGATAGCAAATCATCATCTGAAAAGACTTGGTTCTTGGGGACTTATGAAGATTCCGTTTGCTATGTAAGTGATATTTTGTTGGCAAGAAAGTATAATTGGTAAAATAAGGAGGAAAACAATATGATGGGAATTAATGAAGAGAAGCTTAAGGAAATGATATTTGAGGACTCATACGCATACAATGAACTTGAGTCATTCAAGCAAGAATACGGAGAAGATAATCCATCGGTAAAAGAATTGGAGAAGGCGGTTACGTGGTATTATAACATAGCGAGCGATAAACCGTCGGATATGGCTCTAAATTTCTTGAAAAATTTAATAGAAAGGAAAACATTCACTCCACTTTATGATAGAGAAGAGGATTGGATACCTACAAAAGATCTTCCTGATACTGTATGGTTGCACAAAAGAAGGCTGTCTGTCATAAGGATGAAGAGACCAGAGGGAGACGGCTATTTATATTCTGATATAGACTCGTTTGACGTATACGACCAGGATATGCATCGAGTTGACTTTGCAATAGCACAGAAGCTCTCTCTTGGACTCAATGAGATAGAGTTTCCGTATATGTTCACAGGCAAGAACATAATGCTGGTTGTATTGTTGGGCGATGTTGCAAAAATCGTGTCACTTAGAACACCTCACGGAAATACTATTTCAATCAATAAATGCGTAAGAATCGGGGATGGACTAGAAGAAATTACTGAAGAAGAATTTGTAATGGAAATGGCGGTGAATGCTGGTAAAGAAGCAATTAAGAAGAATGAAACATCGCAAAATTAATTTGCTGCTATTATGAAAGGAGTGATTAATATGAAATTTGACAAAATTTTGAAATGCGTTAAAACACTTGATGATTATGCAGAAAGGAACAAGCCTGCTTTATTAAGCGGAGCAGCTATTGGTGGAGTACTATTGACAGCTTACTCTGCTTATAAGGCAGGAATCAAAGCAAAAGATATTCTTGAGAACTACAAGAATGATAAAAAACTTATTGAAGAAGGTGACAAGGAAACTGAAATGGTCGTTAAGAAGGAGTGCGTAGTTGAGATGACTAAAACAGTCCTTCCAACGGTGATATTCGGAGGAGCGACTATAGCTTGCATAGTTGGTTCAACGGTGGAATCGAGCAGGAGGATTGCAGTATTGTCAGCAGCTTATGCTTTAAGCGAGAAGAAGTCCGAAAATCTACAAAAAAAGATGGAAGAAGTTCTCGGAAAAGAAAAGGCTGATGAAATTCGTAAAGAAACTCGTAAGGAGGAAGCTGAAAATACACCAAAGCCTGTTGATGATCCTATGATTCAAGGTAGCGGAAACATTTGGTGTTATGATGCTGGTCAAGGACGTTGGTTCCGAGTGAAGAATGCAAATGAACTTGAAAGAAAGATATTGCTATTGTCTCAGATGTGTATGAGCGAGATGTTTATATCTATGAATCAGCTTTACAAAGAATTGGGACTGGATTTGTCAAGTTATGGCGATGACTTTGGCTGGAATGTTGACGATTTGGTTGGAGGAAGATTACCAATTGACATAAATGACACAATAATGAACGATGTTGTAGGCGAGCCAGCGATAATTATGGATTATAACATAAAGTCCAGAGACGACTATAGAAGATTGTACTAATCGCAAAAATATTGCTCTTTAATATAGAAAGGAGTGATACAATAATGCTAATAGGATTTATCTTAGTTGCGTTAGGTCTTTATCTTATCGTGGATTCGGTGAGAAATAAGTAAGTCAAATGCAAAAGAAAGGAGGCGATCCTATGTGGCTGTGGTATAGGTAACCTTATAAAAAGGAGCTTGACAGATTGTTGAGCTCCTTTTATTTTCGCAAATAAATCCTTGGCTATAATAGAACTAAACTAAAATTATTTTTAAGGAGGATTAAGAAATGAATGTATTTGAATTTGAAAAGGTAGTTGAAGGTATGAGGAACAAAATAGGAGATGAAAAAGATTTATTGAAGATCTTTGAAATTTCCAAAGATGCTTTGTACTCAACGAATTTGGGATTCGAGGAGCAGTGCATTCTTGAATCTGTACAGGAAATAATGGAAGAAAGGAGATTAGGAGTGGCTTAATGCTGCTCCTTATTTTTTTGCTTATGTTTGGTAATAAAATTAATAAGGATAAACTACTTGATTTTTTATTCACATATTTTACTGATAATGCTAAGACGATGGCTAATAATCCTAATAGCGGTCTTAATGAACGTTATCTTGGACGAATGGAAGCAATAACTGAAGTCATAAAATATTTGGATGATATTCGCAAATAAAACTGGTCCTTTAATGGAACTATAAAACTATTTTATTAGGAGGTATTTAATTATGGAAGAAATGGAAAAGGTAGTTGAAACTGTAGAGGATGTTATGGAGACAAAGAACGAAGTCTCAGAAGCAATTCAGGATGTATCAGAAACTGATATTCCGGATTTGCCTTCGACTGTGGACTATTCTGACAATGGACCTTGGAAAGGGATTGCCATTGGACTTGGAATTGTTGGCGGTGCTGCATTAACGGCATTCGGCATCAAGAAGGGTTATAAGGTAATTAAGAGGAAAATTGACGAAAAGAAAGCTAAGAAGGCTAAAGAGGAAAAAATAGCTGAGATGCTTGATGACGCGGATGAGGAAATCGAGGATGCTGAATACAGAGAGGCAAAGATTTCCAAGAAAACCGAAAAAACTGAATAATGTTCCAAAAGGAGCTTGACGAAATGTTGAGCTCCTTTATATTTTTTTTATTTTAAGGAGGATTAAAAATATGTTAAATGTTTTAATTAGCACAAGTTTATCAACAGATATGGCAAGGTGTATTGGTAAAAATGTATCTAAGTTTTTTAATAGGTTTGACGATAGCGTTACTGATATTTTTACTACTGTGGAGTTTACTGGTAATACTGATAGGTTTGATACAAAAACCGCAGATGTAGAGATTATACCTGTTAGACTAGAGTTTCTTAAAAAACTAAGAGAAGCTGATATTTTAGTGATTATTCCAAAATCTCAAAAAACGACAGACAAAAACGTTTCAATGGATATGGGAGAGTCAGTATCTTGGGAGTATACTATTGCCAGGTCTAGTGGTGTTCCTGTTTTATTTTGGGATCTTGGCAATGACGACGGATATAAGTATTGATTTTAAGGAGGATTAAGAATATGAAAGTATTATATGCTGTTTTATATTTTGTTGCTCTTGGATTGTTAATAATCGGAGATGGTTCAAGAGACGTAGATATTGCTGGTTTGTTTATAGCTGGTTCAATAGTCCAATTAGCTGATGTCTTATCAATGATTGCAATTGGTTTTAGCAAAGAAGGAATAAAGATTCGAAGGGTTAGAAAGAAAATCGATGGTTTGGACAAGCAGGATATTTTAGATGGTGTCCAAACAATGACCGACTTTTACACTTTTAATAAGGAGGGAGAAAGCAATGAATCTGAACAAGACTGATGATATTTTAAAGGCGATTCTTATGGAATTGAAGGCTATAGAATTACAAGTGGTAATAAGTAGATACGAAAATGACGTGCGGTTTACTCTTGAAAAATCCGATAACTTATCGCTTGAGGTTAGAAATGAACTTGTAAATCAATTAACTTTCATAAAAGAGTCCGATACCCAAATGTTCAATAAAAGATATTCTGTTTGGAAGGCTCATCAGAGAATAAAAGAAAGAGAGGCTAAAGAAAATGACGACGTTACTGACGGTTCTGACGATACTACTAATGGGAATTCTTAGTACCCTTGTAGGCTTTATATTTGGAGTATATATGGTAGCGATACACGCTCCTTACGATGGAACATTGAGACTAATACCTGGTGGCGAAAGTAAACTTGATATAAGTACGGTATCTCCTCAAAAATTGGTAAATGAGGGTAGACTGTTTATAAAAGTCATACTTGACGATTCGCAAGAAAAAGAGCCTCTATAATGGAACTTAGTAACTTATATTTTTAAGGAGGATTAAAATGGAAGAAAAAATTATCGAAACTGACGTTGAAGTTGAATCTAAGGAGACACTGAAGCAGAGGCTTTTACGTAAGAAGGCTGAGGCTGGTGTTTGGATTAAGGATCATAAGAAAGAGATTCTTGTCTGGGGACCGCTTGTTGTGACTTCTGGCTTGGAGATTATAAAAATCTTAGCTAAGAAGGGTAACATACAGGCGGAGAAGGACTTGAAGGATCTTTATATTTATGATTCGAAGTTCAGGCATTACAATCAGCTGATAAGGAAGCCGACTGCTAGTGAACTCCGTCAGATCGACAACAGAATGAACGACGGCGAAATAATGTCCGATATCCTTGCTGATATGGGACTTACTGAGGACTAAAAAGCAAAGGGGCTTAGCAAATTGCTAGGCTCCTTTATATTTTTGTGAGGTGATTATCACGATAAAAGAGATAATAAAAAAGTGGGTTGAAGGTAACGTAATAAAAATATTGCAGAATGAAATAAGACGAGAAACGGTATTAGTTAATCAATACACCAAAAAATATAAAGAGTCAAGATATAATAAGTCATACTTAGAAGAAATAAAAATACATAAGTACACTGTAAAGGTATTAAATGTATGTGTGACGGAAATTGAACGGAGGATTAAGAAATGAGTGATAATTGGATACCTGTAAGCGAAAAGTTGCCAAAAGAAGGAGACGTGGTACTTGCTTGGCACGAATATTATAGGTATGGTGATTACAATCGTCTCTATCAAACTTATGGATTGGCTTATGTTTATCAAGGAGGTTGGTATAGTGTTGAAGCTTCAGGAATTGATTATAAAGTTCTGTACTGGCAACCGTTACCGCCGAAACCAAATAAGGAGGATTAATAATATGACAATTGAAGATGTAACAAAAAGGGACAAGGAACTTACAAATCAAGAAAAGGCCGAACTTACAGCCAGAATTGAAGGTATGGATATCGAAGAGCTTAAGTTGATTGCCGATATTTTGCCATTGGAGTTGGTACATAACAGAATCGGCAAAGAATTAAAGCGGCTCAGGAATCTTGAAAAGAAACTTGTGGAAATTAGCAACTTTGCAATCTCAATAGACGCGATTGATGAGGAGGAATAAGATACGATGTTTAAAAATATTGGAAAAGGGAAAGAAACAGGGCGTGACTGTGGATTCTCAAAAGAACCGAAGCTAAAAGTAATCCGTCATTGCAACGCGTGTTCAAAGCAACCGGTATGCATATATGAAAGTCAGATAGAGCAGATGTGCAAAAATCTTGAGGATGCATATGCTGTTCAGGAAATTCCAGAAGGAACAATAATACCTTATATTGGATGCTATTATTATGAGAATGAGTACGGCAAATAATTGGGAGGAATGTAATGAGCGAAGAAAGAAAAAAATTAAAACCTGTAATAACTAGTGACTCGGTTGTTAGTACAAAGACGCCGTTGAGAAAGAAAATTGCAGGCGCTTTTATCAAAGAGGATATAAGAGACGTGCGGAAGTTCATTATATCGGACTATGTCATCCCTGGAATAAAGGTCGGAATACTCAATGCTTTGTCAATGATATTTATGGGTGAAGCGATGGGCAAATGGCCTTTTGATGGAAGAAGTGACCGTAGTAGAGGATATTACGACAGAGCAAGTTACAGTGACTACTATCGTTCAAGAAGTGGTTATGGATACGACAGCAGAGATTGTGACAGAGAAGAGTATCGCGGAAAGTTATACAACGAAAAAATGGACTACAGGAATGTCATACTGAGAAATCGTGATGATGCTGAAAAGATTATTCGTTGTATGCACGCGAGAATAGACGAAGCAGGAGCTGTATCTGTTGCTGAGATGTTCGACCTTCTTGATATTTCAACCTCATACACAGACAACAATTGGGGATGGAGTAGTCACAGAGACATAGGAATCAAACGAATCCCAGCAGGATATTTGATTGACGTAACGGAAGCGAGGTATATAGGATGAGAATGAGTAATAGTATTTATAGTTGTGAGCATTGCATACACAATGGCATTTGTGGATTTGAAGAAAATTTCAGAGCTTTGACAAAAGACGTGGAAAAAATCATAGATGAAAAGTACCAAGGTAAAACACTCGGATGTACTGTTGTTTGCAATCGCTTTTCTTTACCTATGGTACAAAGTGCTATGCCATATTTATTAAGTAACAATGGACCTTATGGAAAGTGCAACTGTGGAAGTCACGAACAAGTAAACTATAGGGAATTAAGAGAAGAGTTCGATCCGGGTAAAGGAGTTTGGACGACTGGGTATTGCGATGTAAAGCCGTAATTCGCAATTATTTCCTCTGATAATATAGAAACAAAAAACTTTTATATTTTAAGGAGGAATGTATTATGTTAAAAAAGATTGAGAGTTGCGTTGAAAAGTGTTGGGGGCTTATAGTACCTACGTTAACAATGTTACTGACAATGGAATGGGCTTGGATGTCCAAAGTATTGTTAGATGAATATAACGGAGTGTATGTTAGTGGATATCCGATGCTGGAACGAATCTTATATCTGGTAGTAACATCAGCATTAACACTTATGTGGGAAAGAGTTTATAAAATGATAAAGGGTTGACCTTCGTGGTCTTCCCTTTATTTTTTTTATTTTTATAGGAGGTATTAGTTATGAATTTAAAAATGTTAGTTAACCAAACAAAATTTAAGCTTGAGGAAAATTCACCTGAGATATTGTTAGGTGTAGGCATTGGTACGATGCTGTGTGCTATCGTGTCGGCAGCAAAGGGAACTATTAAGGCTGCTGATAATCTGGAAGTGCACAAAACTGAAATGAGCCAGATAAGGGAGCTTCGTCGGCTGTCTGAGGATGCGAGTGTTGAAGAG
>CANRHA010000061.1 GCA_947630315.1 uncultured Clostridia bacterium | reverse complement strand
CGCTCTCCGTGTCGATGCGGAACATAGATTTGCGCTGCGATGTCACCATCTGCATGCCGACGTTTCCGTCGCTTTCTCCGTCGGCGAGAAAATCTTCGCCATGCCGAATTGCTTCGACATGGGCTTCCTGAAACTTTTATAAACAAAATGATAGCGAAAAGCGCGGGGGCAATCACCCCCGCGCTTAAAATATTCGTATCATTTCATCCATTCGTCGAGCCACGGGCATGGGTCTTTGGTGCGGAGAAGTTCTCCGTTCAATGAGTAGCCGACGTACACGAGCGCGTCGCCCGAATTGTCGTAGACGGCAACCGTATCGCACAAGGGGATCACTTTCAAGAAATTCTCCTTTGTGCGCTCGTATCTGCGCTCAACGGTGCCTTCACTCACACCATGCCCGCCGAGGGCAACGCGGCGCTTGATGCGCTCCTTTGCGATCTCCGCATTGTTCACGCCAACATACCGAAGGTGAACCTCATAGCCAAGCGTCTTTGCCTTTTCAATGGTGCGGAAAATTTCCATGCCCGAGAGCGTCGTCTCTCGGTTGAAGGAGAGACCTTTCTCCATGCAGTCCTGCTGGCGGCGGAGAATTTCCTTGCCCGCTTCGAGCTGGACGCTTGCATTTCGCCAATCGCCGCCGAGTTCGTGGATAAGCTCGTCCGAATTGAGCCGAACGCCCAAATCTTCCTTGTTTTCTTCGCTGTAATAGAGAGTACTCTTCCCCGCGCCGTTGACGCCCGCGAAGATGGTCAATTTTTTAGTAACTTTCATGCGCCATCACTTCTTTCTGCCGCTTTGCGAGGAGAAAATTATAGATCGCGATGTAGAAGTCGCGCTCGTCCTCGGAGTTTGCCTTCTCGATCAGCGTTTGAAGTTCAAGCGTGGAAAGCATTTTCCCGTCGCCGACAAATGTCTGCGCCGCCCTTTCGATCGTTTCGATCCGCGTCATAGGGTACCTCCCGACACATATAGTTTATACCAAATTCGCCGCTTTGTCAACCTCTATGGGGCGATTCGCAAATTTTAAGCGGCGGGGTGTGCGCCTCGCCGCTTGCAAACGATGAAAAACGGAAGATCTTTGATCGGGTTTGGGGCATCATGGGGGCACGAGTTTTTTATCAAACTACATTTTGTGGCTGATTTCCGCCTATTTTTCGCCGAAAAATACAATATCTTGTGGTTGACGGAAAATCGCCAGCGGCTTCGTGTCCCGCGCTTTCTCGAAGTCCACGAACGGAAGCACTTTTTTGAAAACGGGCGTAAACGGGATTCTCCGCTTGACGACATTTTTTCCGAGAAGCTCTTTGCTTGTGTCGCAGACAAGGTATTTCCCGTCAACGATTTTCAGACTTGCAAGCTCCGATTGCCGAAGCCCGAAGTAGAGAAGGACAAGGAGCGCCGAGCTTGTTGCACCGTCCGTTTTCGTCGTGCAGTATTCGACGAGCTTCTTCTCTTCTTCCTTCGTGAAGGCAGAGCCTTTCTTGCTCTCAAAGCGCGGGAGTACGATCTTCTTCATCGGTGATTGGATATTGAAGTCCTCAACAGCCATGTCGAAGATACAGTTAAGCTGTAATTTCAGCTTCTCCGCCGTCCTTCCCTTGCCCTCATTGACGAAGCCGAACAAGAAGTCCTGTATCATCATGCGGTCAATTTCGCCGACTCTCATACCTCCAAACACGGGTTTCAGATTGACATCAAATGAACGCCGATATTCCTTGAATGTGGACGGTTTCGTCGTCTGCTCTTTGATTTTAAGCCACTCTTCCCCGTATTCAGCGAACAATACGGTCTGCGCGGTACGTCTTTTGCTCCTTCTCGGTTGCTTGGTCGGTTTTCCGTTCGCGTGGTCGTGGAGCTTTTGAATAAATCTCCGTTTCATGATTTCAAAGTCTGCCGAAGAGACCTCAATGTTGAAACCGTTTTTTCGGTAACGTGCTTCATACACTCCATTATGGAAACGATAAGATATGATTTCACTATTGTAAGCAAAGATATTTCGATATTTTAATGGCATTTCTTCTATCTCCTTTTGCGTGAATTTGATTTTGCCACTAATATCTAATTCTTTGCTCCCATGCGATTTTTCATTTTCCGCAAATTGCGGGGGTTGTTGTCCGCTATGGACAACGGGTCGTTCGGCAAGCATCTTCCGATAGGCTTCCGTCTGCAAAGTCATGAATCTCGCAAAAAGCTCGTCCATGCTTGCCGTGTTTACCGATGGTGTCTCTCTTTGGCTCAATTCTCCTTTTCATTTTTTGTGTTGGTTACCGTGTTCCGTCACCCAAGAGGTTAATGTGTTCCTCTTCACAAGATCCTCCTGTCAAGATTTCCTATGCCCCGCGGAGCGCACCCCGAGAGGACATGGATTGATTCAGTTGTTCTTGATTTCTGCTTTTAAGGCTTCCCACCCCGCATAGATCAATCTGACCTTGCTGATACGGTTCGCTTCGAGAAAAGCATTGAGTTCGTCGAAATCGGCGCGGGGCATACTCGTTCCGAATGTGGCGTTCTTTGCCTTTCTCTCCGCCTTGTGCTTTTCCTCATAGCGCTTGTCTATTTCTTTCTTCGGTGTTCTCATGATGCACCTCACACATAGACAAGCTCATTGAGGATCTCTTCGTCGATGACTTGCTTCATGGCGTTCATGCGTTGAACGTCTGTCAGATAGTCACCCGTCCGCCTATACTGCTCGCTCACCGAGAGCTTTTCGTAGAGGACATTATACATATCCATCGCTTGCTCGTCTATCTTGTGCAGATAGGCGGGCAAGTCCTCAATGCTCCATAACTTTGCGTTGTTATGTTCTTCGAGGTAGATTTTGGCGAGAGAGCCGTATTTCCCGTAGACGTGCTTCTGTGGTTTCACAAGCTGCTCATAGCGCATGACCTCTTCCACCGTCAAGCCCTCTCCACGGTCTGCTTTTGCGATAAGTTCCTTGTCTGTCATGGGTTTTCCTCCTTTGATGTTAAATCGTATTCATACGATACAACATTTTTCCGTGTTTGTCAAGGGGTTTTCGGAAAAATTTCTTTTCTGACCCGCAAAAATCATGTGATAAGCGCGGCGATCCCTCTCATGAGGTATGGACAAGCGACGACGATTGCGAAGATGACGACCAAGCCGACAAGGTAATTCACAAGCATTTTCTTCGCCTTTGCTTTGTCCTCGTTTCGGACGGTGATGATAATGGCAACGCCGATTGCAATGCTCCACAGCCCCGCGGTCGCAAGAAGCACCCAATACATATAGGGCGCATACTGCTCGAAGAGGTACTCCACATAGTTTGTCACCTGCTCATATTGATTTGCGAGTTCCTGCGTGTAGCTGTCGCCGCAGACAGAAAAAAGATAGTCTGCACGGTGCTCGGCGCTCTCAGAAATATGGTTGCAAAGCGCCTCGGGATAATCCCCGAAGACAAATTCAACCTCGTCTGGATAGTTGAAATGCCCTTCTTTGAGTTCAATGAGGACACTAACCAATGGGAAGCCGCGCATCACCCGTTTACAATGCCCCTTGAGGAGTGCATACCCCTGCTTGACAGCGATCCCGAAAACGTAAGGGCAACCGCGTTCGACCTTGTTTTAAACGGCACTGAGCTGTGCTCCGGCTCGATGAGAATAACCGATCCCGAGCTTCAGAACAAAATGTTTGAGGCGCTCGGTCTGACCGACGAGGAGATAGAGGCAAAGTTCGGCTTCCTTGTCGACGCCTACAAATACGGCGCCCCGCCGCACGGCGGAATGGGCCTCGGCCTCGACCGCCTTTCTATGATACTCTGCGGCGCAGACAACCTCCGCGACGTAATAGCCTTCCCAAAGGTCCAGAACGCCAGCGAACTGATGAGCGGCTGCCCCTCGCCCGTCGACGAAGCTCAGCTGAAGGAATTGCATATTGCGGTGCTGGATGGAGAGGATAGAGGGTAGATGATTAGAAGATAGAGCGCTCTATTCGGGGCGAGCGGAACAGCCTGCGGTTTGCAAGGGCAAGGTATCCGCTTACCCTCAGCCCACATCAACTAACTACTAACAACTAATCTCTAACTACTATCCGCTCACCGCCGCGAAATCCCCCTGAAAATATTACCCCCTGTATAATTCCAACAAAATTTTCTCTACCCCCTTGACAACGGCTTTGATATGGTATATAATATACCACTGTAAAGCCGTTTTGCTTTACATTTAACACGACATTTGGTGTTCCAACCGGTTCCGAAAGGGTGATATTGTATGGCAAAGGATCTTAAATTCGCCTCGCTTTTAGATATTTACGGCGGCGTCCTGACCGAAAAGCAGCGCGAAATGCTTGAGCTTTATTACAATGAGGATTTATCCCTTTCCGAAATAGCCGCAAACGAAGGCATATCCCGCCAGGGCGTTCGCGACAGCATAAAGCGCGGCGAGGAGACCCTCAGCGAACTCGATGAAAAGATAGGCATGACCTCCGCCGTCGCCCGCTATGAGGCTCTTCTTGATTTGGTTCTGTCGGGCTGCGATGAGATAATCGCCGACTGCCGGTCGTTCACCACCTCAAAGAGCGTTATAGAAAAACTCGAAAAAATCAAGGCCGGCATCGAATCCGGACGCTGATCTTATAAAAAAGGAGTACAAAATGGCATTTGAAGGCTTATCCGAAAAGCTCGGCAACGTTTTCAAGAAGCTCAAAAACCGCGGCAAGCTCTCCGAGGCCGACGTCCGGGCGAGTATGCGCGAGGTTCGGCTTGCCCTTTTGGAAGCCGACGTAAGCTACAAGGTCGTTAAGGATTTTGTCGCAAAAGTTACCGAGCGCTGCGTAGGCTCCGAGGTTTTGCAGAGCCTCACCCCGGCGCAGCAGGTCATAAAAATCGTTCATGAGGAGCTTATAGCCCTTATGGGCGAAAGCAGCTCGAAGATAAACTTTCCCTCTAAACCGCCATGCGTTATAATGATGTGCGGCCTCCAGGGAAGCGGTAAGACAACTCACGCCGCAAAGCTTGCAAAATATTTCAAGAACGCCGATCACCGCCCCCTTTTGGTTGCGTGCGATATCTACCGCCCGGCGGCTATAGATCAGCTTAAGATCGTCGGCGAAAGGGCGGGCGTTCCGGTTTTTGAGATGGGCCAGATAGACCCCCGCAAGATAGCCAAAGAGGCCCTTAAACATGCCAAGGACTACGGCAACGACATAGTTATTATAGATACCGCCGGCCGTCTGCAGATCGATGAAGAACTCATGCAGGAGCTTAAGGATCTGAAACAGCTTGCCGAGCCTTCCGAAATAATACTCGTTGTCGACGCCATGACCGGCCAGGAGGCCGTAAACGTAGCAAAAACATTCGACGACGAGATAGGCATAAACAGCGTCATACTGACAAAGCTCGATTCCGACACCCGAGGCGGCGCGGCCCTCTCGGTGCTGGCGGCAACCGGCAAGCCCATAAAGTTCGTAGGAATGGGCGAAAAGCTCGACGACTTCGAGGTCTTCCACCCCGACAGAATGGCCTCGCGCATACTCGGAATGGGCGACGTTCTCTCGCTGATAGAAAAGGCCCAGACCAGCTTCGACGAAAAAGAGGCCGAACGCCTTGCGGATAAAATGCAGCAGGGCGGGTTCGATCTGAACGACCTTCTCGACCAGATGAAGCAGATAAAAAAGATGGGTTCCCTGCGCTCGATCCTCTCTATGATGCCCGGCGCAAACAAGATAGACGAAAGCCAGATAGACGAGCGCCAGCTCCCTCGGACCGAGGCGATAATACTTTCGATGACCCCCGCCGAGCGCACAAAGCCCTCGATAATAAATCCGGCAAGAAAGCGCCGCATAGCCGCCGGAAGCGGAACCCGGGTAGAGGACGTGAACCGCCTTTTAAAGCAGTTTGAACAGATGCAGAAGCTTATGAAGCAGATGGGAATGACCGGCTCGGGCAAAAACGGCAAGGGCAAGCGCAAGAAGATGCCGCGCATACCAAAGGAACTTTTGCAGGGCTTAGGCGATATAAAGTAACGCTTTTACGGCGCCCGCGGGCGTCATAAAATACAAATTTATTATTTCAGATCACTACTTTAATCACTATCAGGAGGTGACTAAACCATGGCAGTAAAGATCAGGCTCAGAAGGATAGGCGCCAAAAAGGACCCCTTCTACCGCATCGTCGTTGCAGATTCGCGCTACCCGCGCGACGGCCGTTTTATTGAAGAGATCGGCTACTACGACCCCACTACCGATCCCGCTACCCTTAAGGCAGACGCGGAGAAGGCTAAAAAGTGGATAGCGACCGGAGCGCAGCCTACCGATACCGTAAAGGCTCTCTTTAAAAAGAACGGTATCATCTGATATTCATTAACCAACAGGAAAGGAACAACAAACAAATGACTGAACTTTTGAAAAACATCGCCATCGGACTTGTCGACGATAAAACCGCCGTAGAGGTAGTAGTTGACGAACCTAACGAAGAGGGCGTTGTCGTCTATCACCTCCATGTAGCTCCCGACGACATGGGCCGCGTTATAGGAAAGCAGGGCAGGATCGCAAAGGCGATCAGGACCCTTATGCGTTCCGCAGCCGCCAAGGTCGATCAGGAGATCATGGTGGAGATCGACTAAAAAAGCCAGCGGCTCAAGCTTTTTGAGCCGCTTTTTATTGATTCTGTAAATATGAAAAAATATCTTGAAATTGCAAAAATCGTCTCCGTTCACGGCATACGGGGCGAGGTAAACGTTCAGGCGTGGTGCGATTCGCCCGCTGACCTTGTAAAGCTTAAGCGCCTCTATTCAAAGGACGGCTCAAAGGCGTACGACATCGAAAGGGCGCGGCCGAAGGGCGAAAACATGGCGATATTGAAAATCAGGGGGATAGAGACCCCCGAGGCCGCACAGACCTTAAGAAATACCGTTCTTTTTGCCGACCGCGAGGACATGCCGCTGCCCGAAGGGGTTTACTTTATAGCCGATCTCATCGGGCTTGAAGCAGTTACCGAGGGCGGCGAAAGCCTCGGCGTTATAACCGACGTAATAGGCGGGTCATCGGCAAACGACGTTTACGAGATAACCCGCGGAGATAAAAAGTTCTATATTCCCGCAATACCGTCGGTGGTTTTAAAGACCGACGTCGCCGGCGGGAAGATGACCGTTTACCCTATGGAGGGCCTTTTTGATGAGAATTGATATAGCAACCCTCTTTCCGGATATCTGCGAGACCTACCTCGGCCAGAGCATTGTCGGGCGCGCAAGGGCAAAGGGCGTTTTTGAGCTTTACTGCCATCAGATACGCGACTACGCCTTTGACAAACATCACCGCGTTGACGACACGCCCTATTCCGAAAGGCAGGGTATGCTTCTGCTTGCCGAACCTATATGGCAGTGCTATCAGAGCGTATGCGAGGACCGCAAGCCGCATGTTATATATATGTCGCCGAGGGGCAAGACCCTCAACCAGGCTAAATTAAAAGAGCTTGCCGCCGAGGGCAGAGATCTGTTTATCCTCTGCGGACATTATGAGGGCGTCGACCAGCGGGTGCTCGACAAGCTTGAAGCTGAGGAAATATCAATAGGAGATTACGTTCTGACAGGCGGAGAGCTTCCGGCGATGATACTTGCCGACGGGGTAGTGCGGCTGATAGACGGCACGCTCTCTCAGGAGGACTGCTTTATGGACGAGAGCCATTACAGCGGACTGCTTGAATATCCCCAGTACACCAAGCCTCAGATTTGGCAGGACATGAAGGTGCCGGACGTGCTCATATCAGGGCATCACGCGAATATAATGAAGTGGCGGCGGGAAAAATCCCTGGAGGAGACATATCTTAAGCGGCCGGAGCTTTTAAAATCCGCCCCGCTGACCGACGCCGATCGGGCATATTTATCCGAGATAAGGGCGAAATATGAGGATATGTCAGAGTTTTTACACTTTAAGTAAACAAGTCTTTTGTCTATTATGCATTCAAATGCTGAAAACTTCTTAGCAAATTGCACAATTCAGAACCTTGAGATTTGGCGGCGAGTCGGCAAATGGCAGAAATTTTACTCAAAAGGCGGATTTAGAGAGAATTGTCCGTTGACTAAGCGAAACAAACTTTGTATACTAAAGCCATATTAGGATTACTTCAACTGAGATCATTGAAACGGAGAGTATGTTATGTTTGTAAGAGATGTAGTCGTAAAGAATCAGATCGGTCTTCATGCACGTCCGGCAACCTTCTTCATCCAGAAGGCTAACGAATTCAAATCCTCCATCTGGGTTGAAAAGGAAGAGCGCCGTGTCAACGGAAAGAGCCTTCTTGGCGTTCTGTCGCTCGGCATCATCGGCGGCACAGGTATCCGCATTATTGCTGACGGAGCCGACGAAGAAGCCGCAGTAACCGGCCTCGTTTCGCTTGTCGACAGCGAGTTCGCCGAAGAAGCAAGATAATTTCATTTACGGCAAATTAACGACCAAGCGGCCTTGCTGCGGCAGGGCTGCTTGGTTTTTTGTGGGTGGAAATACGGGGAGGGCGAGGAGCCTTTTAGAGGTCAGATGTTAGATCGTTAGAATTTAGAGCGCCCTATCAAAGCTTGCGAAAAGAAGCGGGTGCACGGACAGGGCACAACTCTCTGCCACTGTTGCCGCCACCTTCTGCCCTTGACACAAGTATCCTGCTTTCCGATGCCTTTGTCCTCCCGGGGCTGATATTTGACCTCCGACCTCTGTTCTCTGCCGCCGCAGGCGCGCTGGCCCCGCGCTTCGCGCGGGGCGGGCTTCGCCCGGGGCAGCGGCTTTATCGATGCTTTGGCAAAACGCAGAAGGTTGGATATAGCAGTTCCCTCCCCTCGAGGGGAGGGGCTGGGGTGGGGTGACCGGATAGTAGATAGAGAATAGTTGTTAGTAGTTAGTTGATGTGGGTGCTGAAGGTGCGGATAATATCAGGGTAAGCG
>CANRHA010000060.1 GCA_947630315.1 uncultured Clostridia bacterium | reverse complement strand
GGGAAATGCGAGTCCGCTCCCCCGGGTAGGGGGAGCGGGCGAGCGTCGGCGAAGCCGACTCCTTTTTATTCACTGTTCGCAAAGGTGCGGTTTGCCGCATTCGGCAGCGCCTCAAAAATCTGACATCTGTCTTCTGATTTCTGTTTTCTGTTTTCTGATTTCGGAGCGGGGCCCCCTCCCCGCCGGGGAGGGGGCGGCAGGGGCTTTCGGGCCGCAGGGGGCTGTGTGGGGGTGGGGGAAATGCGAGTCCGCTCCCCCGGGTAGGGGGAGCGGGCGAGCGTCGGCGAAGCCGACTCCTTTTTATTCACTGTTTGCAACGGTGCGATTTGCCGCACTCGGCAGCGCCTCAAAATCTGACTTCTGTCTTCTGATTTCTGACTTCTGTCAGCGCAAGCCGACTCCTTTTTATCCACCGTTTGCGAAGGTGCGATTTGCCGCACTCGGCAACGCCTCAAAAATCTGACATCTGTTTTCTGATTTCTGATTTCTGTCAGCGCCTTAGTACATTCCGCCCATTCCTGCGGCGCCGCCGGCAGGTGCGGGAGGATTATCCTCCTTCTTGTTGCCTACAAGGCTCTCGGTGGTGAGGACCATGGCCGCAGCGGAGGCCGCGTTCTGAAGCGCGGAGCGCGTAACCTTGGTCGGGTCTACGATTCCCGAGGGGATCATGTCGACATACTCCTCTTTGTAGGCGTCAAAGCCGTAGCCGACCTTGCGGCTCCTCTTTATTTTGTCGATGATTACCGAGCCGTCAAGACCTGCGTTCGCGGCGATCTGGCGCATGGGCTCTTCAAGGGCTTTGAGAACGATCTTAGCGCCGGTCTTTTCGTCGCCGTCAAGCCCGGGAACTATCTTCTCTACAGCGGGTATCGCGTTGATCAGCGCGGTTCCGCCGCCGGCTACAATTCCTTCCTCTACGGCGGCCTTTGTAGCGGCAAGAGCGTCCTCTACGCGGAGCTTTTTCTCCTTCATTTCAGCCTCGGTGGCTGCGCCTACCCTGAGTACGGCTACGCCGCCGGCAAGCTTTGCAAGCCTCTCCTGAAGCTTTTCACGGTCATAATCCGAAGTGGTGTTCTCGATCTCGGAGCGGATCTGGGCGACTCTGGCCTTTATTTCTTCGGGATCGCCCGCGCCGTCGACAATTATCGTGTTCTCCTTCGATACTACTACCTGGCGCGCACGGCCGAGATCGTTTACGGTAGTATCCTTAAGCTCGAAGCCGAGTTCCTCGGAGATAACGTCGGTGCCGGTGAGGGTAGCTATGTCGCGGAGCATTTCCTTTCTGCGGTCGCCGAAACCGGGAGCCTTGACCGCTACGCAGGTAAAGGTCCCGCGGAGCTTGTTTATAAGGATCGTGGAAAGCGCTTCGCCTTCAAGATCCTCGGCGATAATGAGCAGCTTCTTGCCGCTCTTTACAATGTCCTCAAGAAGCGGGAGAATGTCCTGAACAGAGCTTATCTTCTTGTCGGTGACAAGGATATATGCGTCGTCCAAAACGGCTTCCATCTTGTCGGTGTCGGTGACCATGTAGGGGGTGATGTATCCGCGGTCGAACTGCATTCCCTCAACTACTTCGCTGTAGGTCTCGGCGGTCTTGGATTCCTCGATAGTTATAACTCCGTCGGAAGTGACCTTCGCCATGGCGTCGGCAATAAGCTTTCCTACGCTCTCGTCGCCCGACGAAACGGTGGCGACTCTCTCGATATCTTCGCTGCCCGAAACGGCCTTTGAATTGGCCTTTACGGCGGCTACTGCCGCGTCGACAGCCTTCTGAATGCCCTTTTTGAGCACCATTGGGTTGGCGCCGGCCGCTATGTTCTTCATTCCCTCTCTTACAAGGGCCTGGGCCAAAAGCGTGGCGGTGGTGGTGCCGTCGCCGGCCGCGTCGTTGGTCTTGGTGGCAACCTCGCGGATAAGCTGGGCGCCCATGTTTTCAAAGGTGTCCTCAAGCTCGATCTCCTTGGCTATCGTAACGCCGTCGTTGGTGATGAGCGGCAGACCGTAGGTGCGGTCCAAAACAACGTTTCTGCCCTTGGGGCCGAGAGTTATCTTTACCGTGTCGGCAAGCTTGTCGATGCCGGCCTGAAGAGCCTTTCTCGCTTCCTCGCCGTAAATAAGTTCTTTTGCCATAAATAAAGCCTCCTAAAAAATTACTCTGCAACGGCAAGAATGTCGCCCATGTTCACGATTATGAACTCTTCGCCGTCGATCTTTACTTCTGTGCCGGAATACTTTGAAAGCAGAACCTTGTCGCCTGCTTTTACCTTCATCGCTACAGCGTGCTCGCCCCTCGGGCTTCCGTCGCCTACGGCAATTACCTCGGCAAGCTGGGGCTTTTCTTTTGCGGATCCCGTTAAGATGATGCCCGATTTGGTGGTCTCCTCTGCCTCGACCATCTTCACGATCACGCGGTCAAAAAGCGGTTTCAGTGTCATATAAATTACCTCCTGTTATTTATCGGCAAGACGCGGCAAACGCCGCGCACAGCCATATTTAACCTGCGTTAGCAATCTCCCTTCGAGAGTGCTAAATATATTGTACCATCATTTTTCAAAAAATCAAGCGTTTGATGTCGTCTAATTTCAAAAAAAGGACTTTTTGTGAATAATTACAATTAAATCAGGATTCATATAAAACATTTTAGGTAAGAAGACGGAATTTATTACAAAAATATTAAACCGTATGGTATCTTTAACACTTTCTTAACCTTTTTGCAACAAAATTTCCCGAAAAGTATTGCATTGAGGCCGCCGGCGGTTTATAATATAAATGTATATGACGCAAAAAGGAGTGTTGTTTTTGCAGGGCGTTAAGGTTTTAGTGATAGACGCCGACCAGGGCTCGGCGGAACTTTTAAGGCTTTGCCTTGAAAAGGACGGCTACTCGGTGTTCTTTTCATCGAACGGCGAGGAGGGCCTCTCAAAATTTGCGGCGGTAAGACCCGATATTGTCCTTTTAGACGCCGTTCTGCCCGCGATCGACGGCTGGCAGGTGTGCCGCGAAATAAGAAAGACCTCGTCGGTGCCGCTTATTTTCATCACCTCAAAATCGGAGGTGTTCGACAGGGTCCTCGGGCTGGAACTCGGCGCGGACGACTACATTGTAAAGCCGTTCGACGGCAAAGAGGTGATCGCAAGGATAAAGGCGGTATGCCGCAGGATAGGGCCGAAAAAACAGGACGACGACCTAAGAGAGGTCCACTACGACGGGCTTGACATAGATATGTCGAAATATGAGCTTAAGGTAAGGGGAAAGATAGTCGACGCGCCGCCTAAGGAGCTTGAACTTCTGTTTCACCTTGCAAGCCACCCGAATACCGTTTTCAACCGGGATCAGCTTCTGGACGAGGTATGGGGGTTTGAATACTACGGCGGCTCCCGGACGATAGACGTTCACATAAAAAGGCTGAGAGACAAGCTCGACGGAGTTTCAAAAGAATGGTCGCTCGGAACTGTTTGGAGCGTAGGCTATAAATTTGAGCTGAACGAAGGCTCGGACGGCAATTAAGATGAAAGGATTTGCTAAGATGTTTGATTTCTTTGACGAGGATTTTCCGCTTACCAAAAAGCAGGAGGAAGAATACAGAAAACAACTGGAGGCCGAAAAGGCGGCGAAAGCCGAGGAAGAAGCGGCAGCAGCTGAGGAGACTGTCGCGGCGGTTGAGGAGACGGTTGAGGCTGTAGCTGAGGAGACTGTCGCGGCTGTTGAGGAAGTTGCAACGGTCGTTGAGGATACGGCGGTCGAGGCTGAGACGGCGGCGGTCGAGGAGAAATTTGACCTCGAGGGCACCGGGATAATCGGCGAGAGCGAATCCCCTGCCGCGGATTACGCCGAAACGGTCAAGAGGATAATGAACGGCGAAACGGTAGAGACGGCGGAGCCTGACGTTGAAATTGAGCCGGAAAAGGTTGAAGATGTAACCGAGGCGGTAGAAAATCAGGCCGAAATAGTTGATGATGTGGCTGAGGCGGTGGAAAATCAGGCCGAAAAGGTTGAAGATGTAACCGAGGCGGCGGAAAATCAGGCTGAAAAGGTTGATGATGTGACCGAAGCGGTGGTAAATCAGGCTGAAACAGTTGATGATGTAGCCGGGGCGGCGGAAAATCTGACCGAAAAGGTCGATGATGTGGCCGAGACGGTGGTAAATCAGCCGGAGGAAAAGACCGAGGAGACCGCCGAGAGCCTCGGGGAAAAATTGGCGAGCCTTGACGAAATAGAGGCGCATCTGCACGAGGAGCTTAAGAGCCTCGGCGAAACGCTTGACAACATGGAGCGGGTCGTAGACGGAATGGAGGACGGCGAGATCAAAGAGGGCTTCGAGTATGAATACGACGAGAGGTACTACGCCGAGGAGGAAACGCCGGCATATCTGCACCCGGAAATGCATAGAACTGTAACCAAAAAACCGGGAACTAAGCTCGCTGTGAAAAATCAGCCGAAGCACGCCGGGGGATATGAAATAAAGCTCGACGGCCAAAAACTGATAAAGGCCGGGGCCGCCGTCGCCGCGGCAGCAATAGCGGCGGCGCTTCTGAAGAGGAACCGCAGCAAATGAGCCGAAAGGAAATAACGATGGAGATTGAATACAACGCCTCGGACGTAAACGAGGCGCTGAACGAAATAGGCGAGCTCGCAAGAGCTGAAGCCGAACAGTGGGATTACCTCCCGAAGCCGCCCCGAAAACTCAAAAAACGGGATCACATCTTTCTGAAAATTTTTCTGCCGATGCTGCTGCTCTTTGTCGCGGCGTTCTGCTTTTCGGCAAGAGCAGTCTTCGGCAAGGGCTGGCTGAAAAATATCTTTGATCCCCAGGAGCCGGGCGTTAAGTTCACCCTGCCCATAGCAGAGCTGCCGCAGCTCGACGAGGAGCTTTATCAGCCCGACGGCAGATATACCGTTGAAGGCGTTTTTGAAGCCGTATCCCCCTCGATAGTGACTATAGAATCCTTCTCGGAGGAATCCGCTTTCTCGGCCTTCGGGCAGGGCAGCGGCGTGATAATGTCGGCGGACGGATACATTCTGACCAACGCGCACGTCATCGCCGACGCGGATCTTTCAATAAGGGTAAGACTCAAAGACGGCACGGAGTACAGCGCGACCGTAATCGGCAGCGACACAAAAAGCGATATCGCAATAATAAAAATAGGCGCAAAAGATCTCCCCGCCGCGCAGTTCGGAGATTCGGACAGCGTAAAACAGGGAGAACAGGTCGTCGCTATAGGCTCGCCCGCCGGCCTCGAGGGAAGCATAACCACCGGCATAGTTTCCGGCGTGGACAGAATGATAAAGGTGGAAGCCGCCAACATAAGCATGTCCTGCATACAGATAGACGCCGCGATAAATCCCGGAAACTCGGGCGGCGCGCTTATAAATATGTGGGGCCAGGTCATAGGCATTACCTCGTCAAAACTCGACGCGGTGGAATATGACAACATAGGGTTCGCTATAGAGACGTCGGCCGCGGAACCGATAATTGAACAGCTGATGGAAAACGGCAAGGTCCTGGGCCGCCCGAAGATCGGAATAACATTCTATGAAACATCGGAAGCGCGCGCGGAATACTACGGAACCCCCGCGGGTCTGGAGATAGTCGAAGTGTCGCCCGACTGCGACATCGCAAACACAGAACTTCAGCCGGGAGATTTTATCACAAAGATGAACGGCGTGCCGGTGTTCTCCTCGGACGACGTGTATGAGATAATCCTTGGCCTTAAGCCGGGCGACGAGGTGACCGCGACCGTGGTGAGAATGGTGCCGGTGAACCCGCGCGACCCCCTCAGCGAGACCGCGGACGTGGAGTTCGAGATAAGGTTTAAGCTGATGGAGGACACGGGGGAGTTTGTGGTGGAGGATACGGAAGAATAAAAAGTGCGCCGGCATAAAGACCGGCGCTTTTATTTTTCACTTATGCGCACCACCCCCTGCGCGCCTCCCGGGCGTTCCCGCAGGGAACGCCCGCCACGCGCCGTAAGGCGCGGGGCGCGCCCGAATGGGCGCGGGAGGTGCGCAGGGGGGCGGGGATTCGCAGAAAGCCGGGTCAGGATCAGGCCGAGCCCAAGCCCTCTCGCTCTGCAAGCCCTCGGCTGTCAGCGCATTATCAGCCACAGGTATACCGCATAGGCCGCGATCATCAGCACGCCCTGCCACTTGTGGAACTTCTCGGTTATGATGGTCGGAACCATGGCGATAAGCGTTAAAATAAGGCAGGCGGGCATGTCGTAGGTAAGCCCCTGGGAATCTATAGTGAGCTGGCCGCGCGAAACAAGCGAGCTTATCGGCAATATCAGCGTCAGGTCGATTATGTTTGCGCCGATTATGTTTCCGGCGGAAAGGCTCGACTGCTTCTTTACTATGGCGGTGATGGTCGTTACAAGCTCGGGGAGCGAGGTTCCTATTGCAACCATTGTAACCGCGATTATCCCGGCGGGAACGTTCAGGAAGGTAGCTATGTTTGTTCCGTGATCTACCAAAAGATCAGACCCGATAACAAGCATTACCGCGCCCACAACAAATAGCACGAGCTTTATTATAAGCTCCTTTTTTTCGAGCTTCGGCCGCTCCTCGGCGCTGCCCTTCATGTCTTCTCTTGCGGAACGGATATTTTCAAAGACAAAAGTTGCAAAAATCAGCAGCAGAATTATGCTTGCGATGACCGAGAGCTTGCCCGAAAGGCACCCGAGCCACACCGACGTCACCGCGGCAATAAGAAGAAGGCTCTTTACAAGGTATTTTTTTCGGGATACCGCTATAGTCATGAAGATTATTCCTATCGAGAGGATAAGGCCGGTGTTGGCGGTTACAGAACCTATTGCGTTGCCGACCGCCATTGAAAACTTGCTCGCCGCCTCATCGGCCGAAACGCCGGCGGCCCCGCCCTGAACAGAGGCCATCACCGATACGAGCATTTCGGGCATCGTCGTTGCAAGGGATACTATCGTCGCGCCGACGATAAACTTCGGGATACCCGATATCTCGGCGATATAGGACGCCGAATCCACAAAGAAATCTCCGCCCTTTACTATAAGCAGAACTCCTACCGCAAACAAAAGCAGGTCTAACCAGATCATTTTACATACCTCATTCTGTCATTATTTCGGGGCGGACAAAAATTAAAGACCTATCTGCCCGGAACGCCCGATGCAGATAAGTCTCATTGTTTAGAACCGTGCCAGACGTCAGCTTAAAAAGCTTCGCCGCGATTGTTGGCAAGGTAACGCTTAAGCGCCAATTACTCCCCTATCAAGAAGTATTTTATATTATTTTTTTAAGATTGTCAATACGAAAAATTATTTTTTTGATCAGAGCAGGCGTATCTTTCTCATTATGTCGGCGTGTTCCGATAAAAGGGCGAGCTTTTTATCTATCTGATATTCCTCGATCGAGGGGGTTATAAAGGCAAGCTCGTTTGCCGAGCGCTGTTTGCGGGGAATGAAATCTACATACCCGAACAGCTGGGTTATAAGCCCTTTCAATGAATCGGCCTCGGCGGCGCTTATTCTTACATATACCCTGACGTCGGCGGATTTATAGGGCCTTATAAAGCTGCGGTCGGCGCTGTCCTCCCAGGTGAGAGAGGCTATATCCGCGTTTTCATGCTTTACCGCGTCGATTATATCCCCTACTACCGCGGAGGCGGTCGCCTCTTTGCCCGCTCCCCTGCCGTAGAAAAGCGTGTCGCCGACATAGTCGCCGCGTATCATTATCGCGTTATAAACGTCGTTCACACCGGAAAGAGGGTTGTTTACGCTTACAAGCCTCGGGCAGACTGTTGCCACAAGGCCGCTGTCGGTGCGCTCGATAAGTCCGATGAGCTTTACCGCGTATCCCGCGTTTGCAACATATTCAACGTCGTCAAGGGATATGTTTCTTATTCCCGAACAGTGGACGTATTCGGGGTAGATATGCTTCCCAAACGCCAAAGATCCTAATATGCAGAGCTTTCGGCAGGCGTCCGCGCCGTCTATATCGGCGGAGGGGTCCTGCTCGGCGTAGCCTAAGCGCTGAGCGTCCGCAAGGGCCTGATCGAACGAGACCTGATCGTAGATCATCTTTGTTAAGATGTAGTTGGTGGTGCCGTTTAAAATTCCGGCGATCCTCTCGATATTGTTGGCCGCAAGGCACTGATGAAGCGGGCGGATTATGGGTATTCCGCCGCCCACCGACGCCTCAAAGAAATAGTTGCACTTATTCTGCTTTGCAAGCTTTATAAGCTCGGCGCCGTGGGTAGCAACAAGCTCTTTATTTGACGTTACAACGCTCACGCCTCTCGAAAGAAGCTTCTTGGTGAACTCGTAGGCAAGGGTCTTTCCGCCTATCATCTCGGCGGCGACCGTTATCTCGGGATCGTTATAGATGTCGTCAAAATTCTTGGTGAATTTGTCGGCGTAGGGGCTGCCCGGAAAATCGCGCAGATCGCATATCCACTTTATGTCCATGCTGCGGCCGCTGCGGCGCTCGATAAGCTCTTTGTTCTTATAGAACAGCTCGACCGTGCCGCTTCCTACAACGCCGTATCCTATTATCGCTATCTTTGAAACTTTCATAATAAATCTGTCCCCGTTTCTTTCGTTTTCCTTGAAATGTCCTTACTGAGAGCGCCGGAAATATCCGCAAAAATCAGCCTGTTATCAACCGAAATTACTTCCCCGAAATTATCTTCACGCTCGCAACGCCGCCTATCTTCATGATAGATCTTGAGATCGACGACGGCTCTATCGACGAATCGTTCAGCCTAACGGTTATCATCACCGTGGCGGCGGAATCTATAGGAATATTCTGGTTGATGGTGAGAACGTTGGCGTCCAAAAGGTAGAACTCGTTTAAAACCTCGGCCAAAAGCCCCGGGCGATCGCTTAAAACTATGCAGTAGGTCACTATCCGCTCGCCGAGCTTTTCGGAATAAATAAAGGCTGTATCCTTATATTTATAATACGCGCTGCGGGAGACCCC
>CANRHA010000059.1 GCA_947630315.1 uncultured Clostridia bacterium | reverse complement strand
CCTCTGATATCTGACCTCTGACCTCTGTTCTCTGCCGCCGCCCCGGGCGAAGCCCCGGCGGCCGCAGGCCGCCGCAGCGGCAGCTTCGCTGCCGCTGGCCTCGCGCGCCCAGCGCGCGGGGCGGGCTTCGCCCGGGCTTGCGGCACGCTCCCATAAAACATAAAACCCGGGAAGCTTTGTCCGCTCCCCGGATCTTTATCGCACGCGCCTTATTCTTCAACAAGCCGCGAGTTTCTGAAGTACAGCGACACGCACCATATTGCGCAGAGGGCAACAATAGTGTAGATGATCCTCGAGATAAGTCCCGCAGAGCCCCCGAAAAGATACGCAACAAGGTCAAAGCCGAATATCCCGACCAGACCCCAGTTGACTCCGCCGACGATCAGAAGAAATAGCGCTATTCTATCCAGTATTTTCACTTTCAGACCTTCCTTTCGCTAATTAGGCTTCGTTTTTGCCGATCGTTTTACATCGGTCTTTGATAGTTTTGCCCCGCGCCGCTTATTTTATTCGGTTCGGGGCGTTAATTTCGGAAAAATATATTTACAAAACGCCGGGAATATTGTATAATGTGTTGTAGAAAATTTTCGGAGGCATTATTATATTTAAGGAGGTAAAATTTTTATGAAATTCGGTTATTTTGATGATAAGGCCCGCGAATATGTGATCGAAAGCCCTAAAACGCCGTATCCGTGGATAAACTATCTCGGCACCGAGGGGTTCTTCGGCCTTATTTCAAACACCGCCGGCGGCTACTGCTTCTATCGCGACGCAAGGCTGCGCAGAATAACCCGCTACCGCTACAACAACGTTCCGGTGGACATGGGCGGAAGATACTACTATATAAACGACGGCGGTTCGGTATGGTGCCCGTCATGGGCGCCGGTAAAGGCCGATCTTGAAAACTACGCCTGCCGCCACGGAATGGGCTACAGCGTTATAACCGGCGAAAGGGCCGGCATTCGCGCCGAGATCACCTTCTTTGTTCCCCGCGAAAACGACTGCGAGATACATAAGGTAAAGCTCACAAACACATCATACGGCAAAAAGAACTTCTCGCTCTACAGCTTTGTCGAGTGGTGCCTTTGGGATGCAAACGACGATTCGACAAACTTCCAGCGCAACTTCAGCACCGGCGAGGTAGAGATCGAAGGCTCGACGATCTACCACAAAACCGAATATCGCGAACGCCGCAACCACTACGCCTTCTTCCATTGTTCCGAGCCCGTCTCGGGATTCGACACCGACCGCGACTCCTTCCTCGGCTTGTATAACGGTTTTGACCGCCCCGACGCCGTTTTTGAAGATCGCTCCCGCTGCTCCGTCGCCCACGGCTGGTCGCCGATAGCCTCTCACAGGGTGGAAGTTTCCCTCGAACCCGGCGAATCAAAGGAGATAGTGTTCATTCTCGGGTATATCGAAAACCCGGTGGATCAGAAATTCAACCCCGATGGCACAATAAGAAAAGAACGCGCCCATGAAATGATATCCCGCTTCGACGCCCCCGAAAAAGCGGACGCCGCTCTTAAAAAGCTGAACGCCTATTGGGATTCCCTTCTGTCGCAGTTTACTGTAGAATCGCCGGACGAAAAGGTCGACAGAATGGTAAATATCTGGAATCAGTATCAGTGCATGGTGACGTTCAACATGTCTCGCTCGGCCTCTTACTTTGAAAGCGGAATAGGCCGCGGTATGGGCTTCAGAGACTCGAATCAGGACCTTTTGGGCTTCATGCATCAGATACCCGACCGCGCAAGAGAACGCATAATAGATCTCGCCTCGACTCAGATGCCCGACGGCTCATGTTACCACCAGTACCAGCCCCTCACCAAAAAGGGCAACAGCGAAATAGGCGGAAACTTCTCGGACGACCCGCTTTGGATGATACTCTCGGTAGCGCAGTACATAAAAGAAACCGGCGACAGCGCAATTTTAGACGAGCCTGTTCCCTACGACAACGACCCCGCGCTCGCTCAGCCGCTTATGCACCACCTGACAATGAGCTTCAGACAGGTCGCCTCAAACCTCGGCCCTCACGGCCTGCCGCTTATTCAGCGCGCCGACTGGAACGACTGCTTAAACCTCAACTGCTTCTCAACCGAATCGGGCGAGAGCTTCCAGACGACGACCTCAAAGGACGGCAAGGTCGCGGAATCGGTCCTCGTCGCCTGCATGTTCACCTTTATTGTTCCCGAATATATAAAGATATGCCTGCGCAAGGGCGGGCTTGAAGCCGAAGCCCATGAAGCGGAGGAGGCCGTTGAAAAGATGGCCGACGCGGTAATGAAATACGGCTACGACGGCGAATGGTTCTTAAGGGCCTACGACGACTTCGGCAGAAAGCTCGGCTCAAAAGAAAACGAGGAGGGCAAGATATTCATCGAACCTCAGGGCTTTGCGGTCCTCTCCGGCCTCGGCAAAAAACAGGGCGCCGACCTAAGAGCCCTCGAAAGCGTAAACAAATATCTCAGCTGCGAGAGGGGCCTTGTCCTCAACAACCCCGCGTTCACGCATTACTACGTTGAATACGGCGAGATATCCACATATCCCCAGGGATTCAAGGAAAACGCGGGTATCTTCTGCCACAACAACGCCTGGATAATCTGTGCGGAGGCCTTTGTGGGCCATGGAGACCGCGCCTTTGAGTACTGGTCAAAAATCGCCCCCGCCTACTGTGAGGACATTTCGGAGATCCACAAAACCGAACCCTACGTTTACGCGCAGATGGTCGCCGGCAAGGACGCTCCGAAGGAAAAATTCGGCGAGGCGAAAAACAGCTGGCTTACCGGCACGGCGGCCTGGAACTTTGTAGCGATATCTCAGTACATTTTAGGCGTTGCGCCCGACTACGACGGCCTCAAAATCGATCCGTCTATACCCTCGGGCTGGAGCGGCTTCAAGGCTTCGAGGCTGTTCAGGGGCGCGCGGTACAACATAACCGTAAAGAACCCCGACGGCGTTCAGAAGGGCATAAAATCGATCGTCTGCGACGGCGTAAGGCTCAGCGGAAACGTTGTTCCGGTGTTCGACGCCGGCACCGAGCACGAGATCGAGGTGCTCATGGGGTAAAGTGAAAAAATAAGGCCCGGGAGGGGATCCCGGGTCTTTTTTGCGTGCAGACGGCCCCGGGCGAAGCCCGGCCGGATAGGAGCCGCCCTCCGCTCCTTCTACCTCGCTCCTATCCAGTCATACGCGAGGTCGAGGGCCTCAAAGAGGCTGCCTTTTACGGCGGTCTTTGTTATTCTCTCCATCACCGGCACGCTCTCGTCGGTGACCATTCTGTACAGCTGGACCTTCGTGGCGACTTCAATGTCGCCGAGGGGCTTTTTGCCGACGAGCTGCATCATAACTACCTCCGGGTCGCCCATCAAGCCGTAATAAAGCTCGTTGCCCTTCCTGACGAGCGGCATACCCTTATATTTGAAAAACTTTGCCATATTAAACAGTCCTCCTTATATTTTTGCCTGATCGTTTTTTATGATTTTCTTACCACACCTGCGTGAGTTCGCTGGCCGGGGTTCCGGTCGAGAGCGCTTTTGTGTTTTCCTCTAAAACGTTTATATAGCCTATCGGCTGGCTGAACGACGTCGTACCGTTGAGCTTTATTGCAACGCGGTTGTTCTTCATGTCGTAAAACTCAAGGATATCCCCGCTGCCGTCGTCTCGCCTGAAGTCTATCGTCGCTATGAGATCCTCATCGGCGGGTTCGTCAAAGCAGAGGTCGTCTATAGGACATTTGAGAAGGAACTGGTAGTAGATCTTGAAATCGTCGTCGGTCACTTCGGTTCCGTTTACGTCGGCGCTTATAAGCTGTTTGTTTTCCATGTCGCTCGTAAGCTCAAAGTGATAGTTCTCCGCCGGCTCCCTGTTAAAGGTTATGTCGATATAGTCGAGCGCGTAGATGTAGTTTGATGTCATCATCGTCGAGAGAATGTCTATCGGGTCGAAAATCGCCCACGGCACTTCGCTAACGGTGAAGGTGTAGATAATATCAACGCCGTTGTAGTAGCAGTAGAAGGTGTAGGGAACGGTTGTCTCGTTGCCGTTTTCGTCAAGCTCATATTCGCACACGTCGCCTATCTTCATGTTGTAGACCTGAAGCTCCGCTTCAAGGTTTACCTCGCAGAACGGGTCGTCGAGGCCGTATTTTTCAAAGTCCTCCTCGGTGGGGTGGACCTTTATAACGTCCGCGGCGGTAAGCCCCCAGAAGCCGTACATTATCGCGTTCGAGTTGGTTATATCAAGATATGCGTAAACCGGCGAGATCATCACCTGCGACGACGCCATTGAAACGTCGTCGGCGCTGTACTTTTTGCTGTCGTCGATAAATTCCACCTGATAGTCGAGATCCTTTCTCGTTATGACCATATGGTCGAGGGTAGGCGCGGTATTGTTGTTTGAAATTTCATCGGTGACGGTGAGGCTTATAAAGTCGTCGGAGGAGTAAAGCATATACCCCGAGCTGGTCAGCAAAACGGTGTAAACGTCGGTCGAATCGGCCTTGCGGACATATCTCGTTCTGCCGTCGGGCGCGTCTATTCCGAAGTAGAGAGCGTACTCGGTGCCGTCCTTTAACTTAACGTCGCATTCCGCCTTTGCCGCGCCTTCTTCAAGCCCATACTTTGAAAGGTTCTGCGCGTTCTGCTCAACAAGCTCCTGCGCGGTAAGCTCGGCCGCACACCTTGCCGCCGCGCCCATCGTAGTTGAATTTTGCCTCAGCCCGGCGTACTCGTCAATAGTAAATCCCGAAACGCCGTTGCGTATAGTAAATTCGCCCTGATCGTTTCTTACGGTAAGGGTCGCTACGTCGTCGCGATCATAGGGCATCACAACTATCGTACCGTCGTCCGCGGTTTTATCCTCGACCTGCTCCTTCGGCTTTGTAAGAATAAGCACAAGGAGAACTATAGCCATACTGAGTATGAAAACGCCTATTACAATGAGTTTTTTTCTTCGGGTGCTCACTGTTTATTTATGCCTCCTTCTTATCCATACAAAGGTGCCGACCGCAAGGACCGCGACCGGGATTATGACCGCAAAGGTAAGCGTCAACGATCTCGTCTGGGCCTCGGTTATGTCGAACGTGCCGCTCGAAACTACCTTCGGAGTTATTGTTATGCCCTCGCTCTTTCCGGTTATGTCGTTTAACATGCTTATAATGAAGTCGCCGTTGTTGAATGACGACGTTCCCATGAACACCGGGTTGAGCATCAGATCAGACCCGAAAGCGACCGCATAGGTGTAATCAGAAATATGCGTGTCCTGGTTGATCTTCTCCTGTTTACCTATAACGACGGTGTTGAAGCTTCCGCGCTCGGTCGCGTTTTCGGGGGTCCAGTTTTCATCGTCGGTGAACATATCCTTTAATACCGCCGAACCGGACGACGCGACAAGCGGCTCGCAGGAAAACGTCGCGTCTACGTTGTCGAACCTTGCGGTGACGCTGCGCGCGTCGGGAACCACAAACGGCCTCGAAAGGCTCGTCATGTCCTCAAGGTAGTTCTCGGTCACGATGTCCTGATAGGTGTAGGTGTCAAGATTTGTGTAGCGGTTGGTAGATGTCTCGTGGATCACCTTGTACTCGACCGTAAGGCCGTACTTATAAAGCAGGGCGTCAAGGTTCGGGGTCCTCTGCTGTTCTACCGAAGCGACATATATAAGATCTTTTCCGAGGCTGCCGCCGTTAGAGAGCCATGTCTCTATCTTTGATATCTCCTCGGTGGAGTAGTCTATTTTAGGCGCGGGGATTATGACAAGGTCTACCTCCTCGGGTATCTCAGAGGCCGAAATGTCTAAGCTTTCGACTATATACCCGTTCGCGTCCAGCAGGTCTGTAAGCCCCGAAACGTCCGATTCATCTGCGCCCGGGTAGGTAAGGGTCGCCGCGGTGATCGGGTTTGCGTCGGTAACGGTCATTATAGCCGAGGTTATAGCCTGCTCGGCGTTTGAAGACTGGATTATGCCGTAGGTGTTCAGCATCGAATGGATATAGTCCGCGCCGTAGTTTGCGGCGTAGGTGTTGCTGAGGTAGTACGAGTAGTCCTCGGGAACAACGATTATATCCGTCAGCGTAACTACCTTTACCCTGTTGTGCTCGCCGTTGTCAAGCTCTATTATTATGTCGCCGTTGGCAAGGTCCTGAGAGTAGTTCGCAACAAGGTCGGGGTTCGAGAGCATATCCACAAACCTGAGCGAAATTCCCGGGTTGTGCTGAGTGTAGTTCTTTAAAAGCTCGGCGCACTGTGCGGCGTAGCTGCTTATTGAACGGTATTCGTCCTCGGTCGCCAAAACGGTTATCGCGACAGGCTCGTCTATCCCCTCAATATAGGCCGCGGTCTCCTCGGATACCGTATATATCGAGCCGGAGGTGAGGTCCAAGGTTATCGGGAAGCGGTCAAAGAGCATTGTGGCGACTATGTTTACCAAAACTATCGCGGCTATAAACAAAACCGTAAGTGCGGTCGCAAAGGAGCCGTATTTTAACCTGCGGCGGTTTATGTGAGTCTTTAAAAATTCGCTGATCTTCATATCCCGCACCCCCTTATGACCACCTGCGGCGCTCAAGAACGCGTATAGTCATAAATATGAATATAACGGTGGCGCTGATAAAGAACAGTACGTTTGAAAAATCGAACACGCCGTAGGTAAAGGGGTTGTAGCGGGTGGCAAAGGAAAGCTCGGAGAGTATCTTTGATATCCACTGAACCGGGATTATCTCGGCTACGGTTCCTATAAGATACAGCAAAAGAGTTGCGGCAAAGCCGCCTATCGCGGCTATAACCTGGTTTTCGGTGAGGGAGGATATAAGCATTCCCACGGCTATATACGCCGCGCCGAGAAGCAAAAGCCCCACGACGTTTCCGACGACGGTGAGCCATGACACCGCGCCGAAGAAGGATATTACCACCGCGTAGACAAGCGTCATGCAGACGCCTATCGAGTAGATTATCATAGCGGCGAAGAACTTACCTAAAACAAGCGAAGTCAACGATATAGGCGCGGTTAAAAGAAGCTGATCGGTCTTCTGGCGCTTTTCCTCCGAGAGGGTGCGCATCGTCAGTATCGGGATCAATACAAGGAGTATAAAGAACAGCCCCGAATACATTCCGGACATATCGGTTGAACCGTACTGAAGAGAAGTTACGCCAAAGAGTATTCCCGAGCCGGCAAAAAAGGCGGTCAGAAATATATAGCCTATAAGTGAATCGAAATACGCGCGGGTCTCGCGCTTTAATATTGCGCTCATTTTTCCGCCTCCTCGTAGTGCTCGGCAAGGTCGTCGGCCTTGTCCGCCAGAAATTCGTTTACGCTCTCGCCCATCGTGAGCTTTAAGAATATATCCTCAAGCGAAAGCTCGCTTGAACGCAGCCCAAGTATATACCAGTTTCTCGACATAAGCCTGCGGTTAAGCTCGCGCCTTATGTCGGTGCCCTCGACGGCCTCGATATTGTACTCCCAGACTCCCCTTTCGCGCTGCATATCTGCAACTATCGACACAACGCCGGGTATAGTCTGGACAAGCTTTATGACCTCGTCCTTCGGGCCGTCTATCCGGGCGATAAGCTTATGATCGGCGGTAAGCTCGCGCGAGAGGTTGTCGGCGGTGTCGTCGGCAACTATCTTGCCCTGGTTTATGACGACTATCCTGTCGCAGACGGCCTGTACCTCCGAGAGGATATGTGAGGACAAGATCACCGTATGGTTTTTGCCGAGCTTTTTTATAAGAGTTCTTATCTCGATTATCTGCTTCGGGTCGAGTCCTACGGTAGGTTCGTCGAGTATCAGAACGTTCGGGTTTCCCACAAGCGCCTGCGCAAGCCCCACGCGCTGTTTATATCCCTTTGAGAGGTTGTTGATGCGGCGGTCTATAACGTTATCCATCTTTACAAGCTCGCAGATCTCCTTTAAATGGGTGTTCCGCGGAAGCCTGCACCCGCGCAGTTCATATACAAAGCAGAGGTACTCCCTTACGGTCATATCGAGATAGAGCGGCGGAAATTCGGGAAGGTAGCCTATCTCTTTTTTTGCCGCTATCGGGTCTTCAAGAATATCGTGGCCGTTTATATACGCCTCGCCCGAGGTCGAGCTTAAATACCCTGTAAGAATATTCATCGTGGTGGATTTTCCGGCGCCGTTAGGCCCCAAAAATCCCAATATCTCGCCGTCGTTGGCGGTAAAGCTTATTCCGGCTACGGCGTGCTTATCTCCGTAGGTTTTAACTAAATTTCTGACTTCGATCAACTTTGACGCCCCCTTTTACGCCTCGAGCATAGCTATCGAACGCTTCATTCGCGCAAGGGTCTCATCCCTGCCGATGATGTCGGCTATTTCAAGCGCTCCGCCGGGGGTGAACTGCTTTCCGCTTATCGCAACCCTGACCGGCCAGAGAACATAGCCGTTTTTCGCGCCCATCTCGGCTATAAGCCCGAACAAGGCGTCATGAAGCCCGTCGAAGCTCCAATCCTCTAAGCCCTCGAGCACCGGCAGCGCCTTTTTTAAGACCTCGAGCGCGGTGTCGCGGTTGGTTTTCATCTTCTTGTTCTCATAAAGAGATAAATCGTAATCGGGCATCGCGTCGAAGAAATCGACCTGGTCGGGAATGTCGGACAAGACCTCGGTGCGGGGCTGCAAGAGGGCGGCTATCTTTTTAAGATCGAACGCCCCGGCGCAGGTTTTTCTGATATACGGCTCGGCGCATTCAAGGAACTTTTCCGGGGTCATCGCCCTTATATACTCGCCGTTTATCGCCCTGAGTTTGAGCGGGTCGAATATCGCCGGCGACTTTGAAAGCCCCGCTATGTCAAATTCCTCGACAAGCTCGGGCAGCGAAAAGATCTCTCTTTCGCCTTTGGGAGACCACCCTAACAGGGCGATGTAGTTTACTATCGCCTCGCTCAAATAGCCCTTGGCTATAAAGTCCTCGTACGAGGCGTCGCCGTCGCGCTTTGAAAGCTTATGCTGCTTGTCTCTCATGATGTGTTCAACGTGAATGTAGACCGGCTCCTCCCAGCCGAAAGCCTTGTATAAAAGGGTGTATTTCGGCGCGGATGCAAGGTATTCGTTGCCCCTTACAACATGGGTTATGCCCATCAGGTGATCGTCTACAACGTTTGCAAAGTTATATGTCGGAAGCCCGTCG
>CANRHA010000058.1 GCA_947630315.1 uncultured Clostridia bacterium | reverse complement strand
GTGCTGTGCGACCTCAAGGGTTATCTTTCTGCCCTCATATTCGATTACTACCGCGTTGTTCAGATTGGGCAGGCAGCCGTCTTCAAAGCGGATATCAAGTACAGGGCCGATTATCTGCGTAACTATGCCCTTGTTAGATTTATTTGCCATATTTTTTTACCATTCCTTCCCAATAAAGTCAGAAGATAAAGGTTTTACGTTAATCCGAGCCGTCGGTCTGAGCACCCGAGACTATTTCGGTTATCTGCTGGGTGATCGAGCTCTTTCTTGCCTTGTTGTATTTAAGCTTCAGATCGGCAATAATGTCGTCGGCGTTCGAGGTGGCGCTCTCCATCGCCGTTCTGCGGGCGGCAAGTTCCGAAGCGAAGCTCTCGCATACCGCTCCCCACAGCAGCCCCGCCACGGTATCGGGGATGATCGAGTTGAACACAGCTCCCGGGCCGGGTTCAACAAGAGTGAAGCGCGCCTCGCTGCCGTCTGAAAGAAGGCTCTTGTCGAGCGGCAGCAGCTTTAACTCGGCAGGCTCCTGCCCGAGCATCGTGACGAAGTTTGTATAAATGCAGCTCAGCTCGTCTATGTCGCCGTCGAGGAACATCTTGCATAAAAGCCTTGAAATTTCAAAGCAGTCGCCTACGCTCATATCCTCAACGCTCGGGTATTCGTCCGAAACGGTTTCGTATCCCCGGCGTTCAAAGTGCTCAATAGAGCGCTTGCCTATAGGCAGAACGCAGACGTTCTTGCCGTTTGAGGCCGCCTCGGCAAACTTGAACAGGTTGCTGTTGTAGCCCCCTGCAAGGCCGCGGTCTCCGGCGATGACCACAACGCAGCTTTTTTTGATATCCCCGGTGCGGCAGAACCCGGTGTCGAGCGGCGAAACCGCCGCGGAAACATCTGAGAGCGCCGAGTAAAGCTCGGTGTAAAAGGGCCTTGTGCGGTCTATCCTCTCCCTCGCCTTGGTAAGCTTTGAGATGGCGACAAGCTCCATAGCCTTTGTTATCTGCCTTGTTCCCGATATGGACTTTATTCTGAGGTTTATTTCTTTCATCGAAGCCATAATAGCTTACTCCTTGCCGGGCGGCGGTTTAAACTGAGCCGGTGAATTTTTTGGTGTATTCTTCAACGGCGGCCGAAAGCTCTGCTTTGTGCCCGTCGTCAAGGCTTCCGCCCGATGCTATATAGTCGAGCAGATCGCGGTGATACGCATTCATCTCAAAGTAAAGGCCCTTTTCATATTCCTTTACCCTGTTTACCGGAACATCTTTAAGATAGTTATTTACTACCGCGAAAATTATACATACCTGAAGCTCAACGTCTACCGGCGAGTTGCGGTCCTGCTTTAAGACCTCAACTATCCTCTCGCCCTGGGCGAGCCTCTCCTTGGTGTCCTTGTCGAGGTCTGAGCCGAACTGCGCAAAGCTCTGGAGCTCGCGGTACTGAGAATACAAAAGCTTCAGAGTGCCCGACACCTGCTTCATCGCCTTAAGCTGAGCTGCGCCGCCAACTCGGGAAACGGATATACCCGGGTTTACGGCGGGCATTATCCCCGAGTTGAACATCTCGGTTTCAAGGAATATCTGGCCGTCGGTGATGGATATTACGTTTGTGGGTATATATGCCGAAACGTCTCCCGCCTGAGTCTCGATTATCGGCAGGGCGGTCAGCGAACCTCCTCCGGCCTCGGGCGAAAGCCTTGCGGCGCGTTCAAGAAGCCTTGAATGGAGGTAGAAAACGTCGCCGGGGTAGGCCTCGCGTCCCGGCGGGCGGCGGATAAGAAGCGACATAGTCCTGTAGGCTACGGCGTGCTTTGAAAGGTCGTCGTAGATTACGAGCGCGTCAAGCCCCTGCTTCATGAAGTATTCGCCCATAGTGCAGCCGGCGTATGGCGCGATATATTGCAGCGTTGCAAGTTCCGAAGCGGTGGAGCTTACGACTATTGTGTAGTCCATCGCCCCGGCCCGCGAAAGAGTCTCTACAAGCTGAGCTACGGTCGAGTTTTTCTGACCTATGGCGACGTAAATGCATATGCAGTTTTTGCCCTTCTGATTGATTATCGTGTCGGTCGCGATAACGGTTTTACCGGTCTGGCGGTCGCCTATAATAAGCTCGCGCTGGCCGCGGCCTATCGGTATCATCGAGTCGATGGCCTTTATACCGGTCTGGAGCGGCACGCTTACCGATTTTCTTTCGATAATGCCCGTGGCCTTCTGTTCAATGGGCAGAACGGCCTCGCTCTCTATCGGGCCTTTGCCGTCTATCGGCTGGCCGAGGGCGTTTACAACTCTGCCTATAAGGCCCTTTCCAACGGGCACCGAAACTACCGAGCCGGTGCGTTTTACAACGTCGCCCTCGCGTATGCCTACGTCGGAGCCGAGCATAACTACCGAGACGGAATCCTCCTCAAGGTTAAGGGCCATGCCGTAGGAGCCGTTTGAAAATTCGACAAGCTCGTTTGAAAGGCAGTTGTCAAGCCCGTAAACCGAGGCTATGCCGTCGCCGACGGTTATTACGCTGCCCGTTTCCGAAAGCTCGGCTTTTTTGTCATAGTTTTTGATCTGAGTCTTTATCAGACTGCTGATATCATCAATATTCATAGATACTCTCCAATCAGTCCGAATTTTTCATTGAGCGTTCAAGGGCTTCAAACCTGCCCTTAACGCTCGCGTCATAGCGCATTCCGGCGTATTCGAGCCTTACCCCGCCTATGCACCTCGGGTCTACCCGGCAGTCGAGCATTATCTCCGCGCCGGTTTTGGCCCTAAGCTTTTCTATGAGGCGCTTTTTCTGCTCGTCGCTCAGCGCCACCGCCGAAACGGCGGTAACGGGCATGATGCCGGCGTCTTCGCAATAGAGCTTTTTATACACCTCAAAGCATTTTGGCACGGTATTGCAGCGGCGCTTTTCGGCGAGAATTTTTAAGGCGTTCAGAAGATTTTTGTCTATCTTTCCGCCGAAAACTTCGCCGAGGGTAGAAGCGCGTTCGGTGGCCGTAAGCCGCGGGTTAGAAAGAAGCCTTATAAAATCGGGATTCTGCTCAAAAACGCGGCTTACCGATTCAAAGTCGTCGAATACGCGCTTTGATGAGCCTTCCTCAACGGCAAGCTGATAAAGAGCCGTTCCAAATTCAAGGGAATAATCCTTATTCATGGCTATTCACCGAGGCTTTCTATCGCGTCGTCGATCAGCGATTCGTGGGCCTTGGGGTCTATCTCTTTTTCAACTACCTGTTCGGCGAGGGATATCACCATCTCGGAAATAGAGTCGCGCATTTCGTCGGCGGCCTTCTTTTTTGCAAGCTCAATGTCTTCATCGGCGTTGCGGCGTCTGCGTTCGGCCTCGGCCCTGGCGTCTGAAATTATCTCCGCCGATTCCGCCTTAGCGCGTTCGCTGGCCGTTTTGATCATGTTGTCGGCCTCCGATTTTGCGTCGTCGAGCTTTTTAAGGTACAGCTCCTTTTCGGCGTTGGCCTCGCTAAGCGCCTTGTCGGCGTCGGAATAGGTCTTGCCGATCTCTTCTTCGCGCTCTTTTAATATCTTCTGGACCGGCTTGAACAGGAACTTTTTAAGTATAAGAACAAGTATCAAAAGGTTTCCTATCGCCATCAGAATGTGCCAGACGTTTATGGAGAGAAAATCAAGTGTTCCCGCCATTATAATCATAGTTTACTGCCTTTCTTTAAATCAGCCGTCGAGTCTTCTGAGGAACAGACCGGGGGCGAGGAATATAAGCAGAAGACCGATGATGAAGCCGTAAAGACCTGTTGTTTCGGCAACGGCGCAGCCCATCAGCATTGTAGTTGTTACGCTGCCCTTCTGCTCGGGCTGTCTGGCTATTGCTTCGCAAGCCTTACCTACGGCAAAGCCTTCGCCTATACCGGGGCCGATACCCGCTATAAGCGCAAGTCCGGCGCCAATAGCGCAGCCCATTAAAACGAGCGCTCTTGCGATGACGTTTGGGTTAGCCGAGGCGACGTCGGTCGCGGCTGCAACCATCAGGGTCATGATTTCCATAAAAATACCATCCTTTCAAGTTTTGACGAATGTATTAGCTAATCCGAGGTTTCGGCGGCCGACGCTATATATAGCATCGTGAGCATACAGAAGATAAACGCCTGTAAAACTCCGCTGAATACGTCGAAATAGAGCGACAGGATCGCCGGAACGCCGAGCTGAAGTATCGGAAGCTTTCCGGCCATTTCGCCTAAAATACCCGGCAGCCAGCCGAACAGCGCGTTATTTGCCGCGGCGAGGGCGGCGTATACCAAAAGCGATACTACCGTTCCCGAGGCGACGTTTCCGAACATACGGAAGGCCATGGATATAGGCGTTGCTATCTCGCCGAGAATGTTCATCGGCGTCATTATGAATATAGGCTCGGTCAGGCTTTTCGCATAGCCTAAAGGCCCGTTGGTCTTTATCTTATAGAAAGTTATAAGCACAAAGGTCATCAAAGCCCAGCCCATTGTGGTGTTGAGGTCGGAGGTAGGGGGGTACATTCCCAGAAGCGAGATAAGGCTTGAGAACATCGCGAGCGAAAACAGCGCCGCGATATAGGGCGTGAACCATTTCCAGCGGGCGCCCATATTCCCGGTCACGAAGTTTTCCGCCGTTTTGACGATGTACTCGGCGATTATCTGGCGCTTTGAGGTGGGCCTCACCTTAAGCCCGTGGGTTAGCCACGCGCACACGGCCGCTATCGCCGCCATCACGAGCCACATATTTACCTGAGTTTCGGTGATGGATATGCCGAACGGCAGCTCTAAGAGAATTTTTGCGCCGTTTACCTCTATGTTTGACATCACTCATCACTCTCCTTTTCAGAGCCGTTGCCGGTTTCCTTCTTTTTATTCACGATCTGCCAGACCGCTATAGATATCCGCGGTATCAGCATCGATATAACTATAGGCAGCCATTCGAATATCTTTACCGGGGCGAAATCTGTAGAGAAGAACACCCCCGCGCCTATCAGCACAACTATCATCAGCATTCGCTGACTGTATGAGGCATGGATGCGTTTTTTTGCGGCCTCGGGTTCGTCCGAGGCGGCTTTGGCGGTCGCCCTTGCGAACAAAAAGTAGTACAGAAGCATAACCGCCGAGCCCCATACGGCTCCCAAAAATACCGGCAGGCTTAGCCTTCGGGCTATAAGGTAACATACGCAGACGAGGGGGATATATGCCGCAAAGCCGAGCGCTATTACGAGCATAAATTCCTTTACCGCCTTGTTGCCGTTCATCTTTGCCGCGCCTCCCCGAAATTGCTATATGAAATCATTATATAATAACATTCCCGAATTGTAAATAGACATTTACTATGTTTTGTCTGATTGAACAAAAATATTTTTTTATGAGGGAAATTTTTTATCAGTTAAAACCGTCAAACTGCACAAATCGTTTAAAAATTTATTGTTTGAAATCCCACTACAATTTTTACGCATTCTGTGATAAAATCAATTTATATTTTATTTTTCGGAGGATAACCATGAAAAAGATATTATCAATACTTTTAGCCATGTCGATGCTCCTCGGTCTTGCCGCCTGCGGCGATACCGGCGTTGAGGAACCCATCGACTATAAAGCGGTCCTGACCGACCCTAACCTGACCTACTCGTCGGAGGAGCTTGAATCAATGGCGGGAGACCGCACGCTTTTGGTCTCTGATTACGGCGTGCCCGCCCTCTACAAATATTTTGAGGGGATAGTAAAGCTCGGCGTCGCCTTTACCTCTAACCAGGTCGAGAGCGTCGGCACAGATGTCGATCTAACCGCCGAGACCGACGACATCAACCTTAACGTAACAAAGGGGATACTTAAGCACTACAACATGTACGTTCTCGGAAACGAGCTTAAGTCTGACCACTGCAACCCCGCGCCCGACACATATAACTTCGAGGACGGCGACAAGTTTGTCGAGGTCGGCAAGGCCGCCGGAGCGGAGCTAAGAGGCCACACTATAGTATGGCACACTCAGGTTCCTCAGTGGTGGTTCAAGGCCGACCCTGACGATCAGTCGAGCCTTGACCAATGCAGGACGAACGGCACCCTTGCCACCCGCGAGCAGCTGACCGAGCGCCTCACGACCTACATCAACGCGCTGATGGAGCACTTCAAGGACGACATAAAGATCTGGGATGTATGCAACGAAGTCCTCAACGGAAGCGGCATACGCGGGATCGAAGACGACAACTCCTACTGGGCGGAGATAATAGGCGACGTCGACGGAAACGGCTTTGCGGACGACTATGTTGAAATTGCTTTTAACGCTGCCCGCGCCGCCGGCGGCGACGACATGGTTCTGATGATAAACGACTTCAACCTTGAATGGCAGGACACCAAGGTAAAGGCGATGTACGACATGGTCGAGAGAATGATGCGCAAGGGCGTAAGGATCGACGGCGTAGGCTTCCAGAGTCATATATCTTTGGACTGCAACGTTGAAAAGTACCGCAGCTGCATCGAAAAAATAGCCTCGCTCAGCGAAGTCTATGACGAATGCTTCCCCGAATACAAGGGCAACTTCAGGGTGGAGATCACCGAGCTTGACATGAACATGTTCATAGGCGCGAACGCCGACGGAACCTACTATACCTGGAGCGAGGAGGAGTTCCAGCGCCAGGCCGACAAATATTACGAGCTGATGGATATGTTCCTCGACTTTGCCGACGAGGGAGTTATCGACGCGATACTCTTCTGGGGCACCGACGATGAGAACTCATGGCTCAACACCACGCCTAAGCTCCGCAGAAACGCGGCCCTGCTGGTCGACCGCGACCTTACGATAAAGCCCGCGTTCTGGGCCGTCGCGAGGGCAGCGCTCAACCACAAAAAGTGAATATCACCCGCCCCTCAGCGATGAGGGGCATTTTTAGCGGGCTGGTGCTCCTGCCGTGGCCCGGGCGAAGCCCGCCCCGCGCGCGAGCGCGCGGGGCCAGCGGCAGCGAAGCTGCCGCTGCGGCGGCCCCTCCGGGGCCGCCGGGGCTTCGCCCGGGCCCTCGGCAGAGAACAGAAGTCAGACCCGGTATTACAAAGCCGGCGGATAGCGGGGGTTTGCGGCAGAGGCAGAAGCCTGCGGCACAGGCGGCAGAGAGCGCAGCCCTTTTGTTTCCCGCAAGCCCTGATAGAGCGCTCTATCTTCTAATACCTATCATCTAACACCTATTATTGACAACCCCCGAAAATAGTTGTAAAATAAAATCATCAACTTCAAAGGAGGATTCCCATGAAAAAACTTCTGTCCGTCCTGTTTGCTCTGTTTATGCTCTGCTCATGCGGGATAATTGAAACCGCCTTCGCCGCCGACCCCGGCATAACCGGATTCAAGGCGACCTCGGGGGATAAAAAGATCTCCCTTTCCTGGTCTGAGCTTGACGGGACGGATAAATACACCGTGAACTGGAAGCGCTCCGAGTCTTCGGCATGGAAGACCGCGGGCACCACAAAAAAGACGTCCGCAAACGTCACCGGCCTTTCAAACGGCGTGAGTTATGATTTTAAGATCACCTCCGGCTCCGAGACCTCGGCGGTTCTTACTATTTCTCCCTCCGCCGATAGAAAGACTACGGTAAAAGCCCCCGAGCCCGAGAAAACATCTATCGAGACCGCCAAAGAGGCCGTTTCCAAGATGGGCGCGGGTTACAACATCGGCAATACTTTCGATTCCGCCGCGTCATGGCTGCCTTCAAACGCCTCGGTAAAACAGCATGAGACCGCGTGGGGCAACCCGCAGGTAACAAAGAAGTTTGTGGAGGGTATCGCCAAGGCGGGGTTCAAATCCGTTCGCCTGCCGGTAACATGGGGTTACAACGCCGATTCTAAAGGCAACGTCCGCAAGGAGTGGCTCGACCGCGTTCAGGAGGTCGTCGACTGGATAATAGATAACGACATGTACGTTATAATTAACGTCCATCACGACACCGGCACCGACGGCTGGATACACGCCTCGGAGAGCAGCTATAAAAACAGCAAGGATCGCTTTGCTAATATCTGGAAATGCATAGCCGAGCGCTTTAAGGATTACGGCGAAAAGCTCATCTTCGAGTGCTTCAACGAGAGCCTCAACGACGCAAACGACTGGGGATCGACCAAGAAAGAGGACGCCGATGTGATTTTAAAGTATGAACAGCTCTTCGTCGATACGGTCAGAAAGACCGGCGGCAAAAACGCCGAGCGCAACCTTGTTGTCTCCACCTACGCCGCCTCAAGCGGCACCGGCGTTATCAACGCTTTCAGGATACCCGACGACGCCGTCGACGGCCATATGATAATGGAAGTCCATAACTACGACCCCGCCGGATTTGTCCGAAACGTTGCGCCGTGGACAACCGTAAGAAAGACATGGGGCACCGAGCAGGATAAAAGGGATATCGACAACTTTATGAAGACCCTTTCGGATAAGGCCGCTAAGCTCGGCATTCCCGCTATAGTGGGCGAGTTCGGCTCGGAAAACAAGAACAACGAGAGCGACCGCGCCGCACATGCCGCATACTTTGTAAAGGCCGCGGCAGCAAAGGGAATAGCAGTGTTCTGGTGGGATAACGGCTACCTCGGCAACGACAACGAGCAGTTCAAGCTCATAGACCGCAACACCGGCGAGGTAGTTTTCCCGAAGGTTGCAAAAGCTTTGGTGGATAACGCCCTTTGATTTAAAAATCACGCGCCGGGCGATGAAAATAATAAGCCCGCTTTTGATGGATTTTTTCCCAATGACCATATTACACATTTTGACATGTGCAAAGTTGTGAATAGTGACAATTGTCAAAAGGTTAAAAATGTGATAAGATATTGTAAGTGATTCTGTTTTTTAACGGATCGCGCTATATTTGAAACGGAGGCATTTCCAATGAAAAAAATTATATCGCTTACGCTCGCTGTTTTGATGATAATGGCGCTCGTAGGCTGCGGCAGAGGTCAGAGAGAGCCTATAAAGCTCACCCTCTCGACCGAGGATTCCGCCGCTATACTCGCCGCAGCGGGAATACGTCTGCCCGACCCGTCCGAGGTGGGAGACCCCGGCACGGTAAAGTGGCTCAGCTGGATGGACCCCTTCCAGAACTATGACGAGGGCGAAATAGTCAACACCGGCTACTACACCTTCACCGACTTCTACGGCGGCACCCTTGACTACGTTCAGGTTTTATATGAGGACATGAACGACACGCTTGCAAACCTTGTAATCTCTGACGATTCGCCCGACATGACCCTTGCGGGCACCTCGAACACCGCGACCTTCCCGCTGAACTGC
>CANRHA010000057.1 GCA_947630315.1 uncultured Clostridia bacterium | reverse complement strand
CAATTTAAAATAGCATTCGCGAAGCGAATACCTTTCCCCCCCGTATGCCTCCCCCTCCCACCTCCGCGCGCAGCACTCTCTCCCCCCAAAACCCTCCCCCGCCGACGGCGCCCAAATCTTTGCGCTGTCTGCGGGGGATCTCTTAAAACTCTATTACGGCCTGTAATGCCTCTTTCGGTTTATACTCATCGTCGAATAATAGCGGCAGGTTTCGCCGGTGCTCCGCGTTCTTGAAGTGGTTCAGCCAGCTGTGGCGGTCGCTTACGCCCCAGACCGTGACGTTGTCGATGGCGCCGCTGAACTCGCGGAAGATCCCGAAAAGCTTTCGGTATGTCTCGGTGACGCGCCGATCAAGATCGGCCTCGGGCTGCGCCTCGGGGTTCTTCCAGTCGATCGCGTTGACGTCGAGCTCGGTTATATGTATCCTCAGGCCGGTGTTGGCGTACTCCTCCAGACCGCGCCTCATTCCGTCAAAATGCTTGTCGGTCATCATCGCGTTGAGATGGCACTGGCACCCGATAACATCGACCAGCCCCTGTTCTTTTAATGATCTCGCAAGCTTAAGGATATTCCCCTTCTTCACCGAGTCGAACTCGTTGTAATCGTTGCAGCATAGAAGTTTTCCGGGGAAGTATTTCCTCGCCAGGGCGTATATTTCATACAGATAGTTTTCGCCGAGCTTATCCTTAAAAACCGTCTCACGGAGATACCCGCCGTGCTTGTCGTCGATCGCCTCGTTCACAACATCCCAGCAGTAGCAGTCGGGGTACCTTTCGGCGACGAGCGCAAAGTGTTCGTTTGTGTTTTCGCGGATCTCCTCCGGGGTGAGCTGCTCGAAGATCCCCCAGGGGTAGCTGCCGTGCCACATAAGGGTGTGGCCTCTTACGGCTATGCCGCTTTCATTTGCAAAGTTGTATATCAGATCTGCCGGGGCAAAATCGGTCTCGGCGGCGGGGTGGATAAACCTCTCGCGCCGCGTGACCTTAGGCGGCTCCGGCTTTTCTCCGCGGTGAAACGCCCTGAAATCGGGGTGCTCGTAGTCGTGCGGGTGGATCGAGTTGTACTTCATCTCGTTCTCGCAGGTGACGGTGTTAAAATGGGCGGCAACGGTATCCTTTGCCTCGCCGAGCCAATGCGCCGAAACGGCCGCGCCCACGGTAAAATAATTCTTGTATGCCTCTTTAAGGGTCTTCATAAGGGTTTGCCTCCGCAACTATCTGCCGATAACGGCCTTTCCGCCCATGTAGGGCCTTAAAACTTCGGGTATCCTCACGCTGCCGTCGGCGTTGAGGTTGTTTTCCAAGAAGGCTATAAGCATTCTCGGCGGCGCAACTACCGTATTATTGAGGGTATGGGCGAAGTACTTTCCGTTTTCGCCGTTTACCCTTATCTTCAGGCGGCGGGCCTGTGCGTCGGAGAGGTTCGAGCAGGAGCCGACCTCAAAGTATTTCTTCTGCCTCGGGCTCCATGCCTCGACGTCGACCGACTTTACCTTTAAATCGGCCAGATCGCCCGAACAGCATTCAAGCGTCCTCACCGGGATATCGAGCGAGCGGAACAGATCTACCGTATTCTGCCAGAGCTTTTTGAACCATTCGCGGCTCTCCTCCGGCTTGCAGACCACTATCATCTCCTGCTTTTCAAACTGGTGGATCCTGTAAACTCCCCTCTCCTCGATCCCGTGAGCGCCCTTTTCCTTTCTGAAACAGGGCGAATAGCTTGTAAGCGTAAGGGGAAGGCTCTCCTCGGGTATTATCTGATCTATAAACCGGCCTATCATCGAGTGCTCGCTGGTGCCTATAAGGTAGAGGTCCTCGCCCTCTATTTTATACATCATCGCGTCCATCTCGGCAAAGCTCATAACGCCCTTTGCCACCTCAGACCTTATCATAAACGGCGGAACTACATAGGTGAACCCGCGGTCGATCATAAAATCTCTCGCGTAGCTCAGGACCGCCGAATGAAGCCGGGCAATATCGCCGGTGAGGTAGTAAAAGCCGTTTCCGGCAACTCTCCTTGCGCCGTCAAGGTCTATTCCCGAAAGGCTCTCCATTATTTCCGTGTGGTAGGGAATCTCAAAATCGGGAACTACAGGCTCGCCGAACCTTTCAAGCTCGACGTTTTCGGAGTCGTCCTTACCTATCGGCACATCGGGGTCGATGATGTTGGGTATGACCATCATTATATCGGTGACCTTCTGTTGAAGCTCGGCCTCGAGCCCTTCAAGCTCTTCAAGCCGCTTCGCCGAATCGGCGACCTGTTTTTTTACCGCCTCGGCCTCCTCCTTCCGGCCCTTCGCCATAAGCCCGCCTATCTGCTTTGAAAGGCGGTTGCGGTCGGCCCTTAAGCCGTCGGCCTCGGTTATTGCTGCGCGGTACTGCCTGTCAAGCTCTATTACCTCGTCGACGAGCGGAAGTTTTTTATCCTGAAACTTTTTGCGGATATTCTCCTTTACCGCCTCGGGGTTTTCGCGCAAGAATCTGATGTCTATCATCTTTGGTTCCTCTTTTCTTTATAGTCTTCGGGCTGTCCGCTGCCTTGCGGGCCGCCCGGGTATTTTTATCCTCCGGCTCCTGCTCCTAAAGTTACGCGCCCGGTAAACCCCGGGGCGCGGCGGGTGCTGTCCGCGGCTCTCTGCCTCGCCCGCGCCCCCGGCGCTGCCTCCTGCGCGCAGGCTTTGCCTGCGCGCGCCCCGCGCTTCGCGCGGGGGCGGTGCTGCCCCCGCAGGGGGCAGCACCGGCGGCAGCGCCGGGGGCTGCGGGAAGCGCAAAGGCACGGTAGGGGCAGAGGGTCAGGTCACTGACCGCCGAGCCGCCGCGCTATCTCCTTCAGGTCGTCCTGGTCGTAGAACTCGACCGTGAGGGTTCCCCCGCCGCTGCGGTTTTCCTTTACGGTACATACCCTGCCGGAGACTTCTTTGAGCGAAAGCTCTACCTCGTGGTATATGCTCTCCCGCTGCTTTGGCGGACGCGGCTTTTTCGGGGCCTTTTTCGCAAGCTCCTCGGTCTGCCTTACGGTAAGCTCGCCGCGCTTTATCTTTTGGGCTATCGTCTCGGCGTAGGCGGCGTCGCCTATGGATAACAGCGCGCGCGCATGGCCGGGGGAAATGTCGCCCTTTTTTACCGATTCAAGAAGCTTCGGCTCGAGGCCCAAAAGCCTCAGCGAATTTGCTACCGCCGAACGGGATCGCCCAACTATCCGCGCTACGTCGTCCTGGGTGCAGCCGGTGCTGTCCATCAGGGATTTGTAGCCGAGGGCTTCTTCAACGGGGTTTAAGTCCTCGCGCTGGAGGTTTTCAACAAGCGCAAGCTGGGCCGCCTGGTCGTCGTCAAGCTCGCGGACGTACACCGGTATCTTTTCAAGCCCCGCAAGCCTTGAAGCGCGCCAACGCCGCTCCCCCGCTACTATCTGGTAGCCGCCCGTGGGCATCGGCCTTACAAGTATCGGCTGTAAAACGCCGTGCTTTTTTATTGAGTCGGCAAGCTCGCCGAGCGCCGAATCGTCAAAATCACGCCTCGGCTGGTTTTTGTTCGGGAAGATCTCGGTAAGCCTTAACTCCTGCGCCCTCGCGCCCTCGGTCTCGTTCTCGGTGAATAGGGCGTCCATGCCCATTCCGAGAGATTGCTTTTTTGCCATGCGGTCACCGCCTTTGGTAAATTATGGTTTATGTAGATGCGCTTTTATGATGATTTTGCAGGGTAAATGAAAAATATATTTGCAGATCCGCGGGTAAATGAACTGTATAAGTTATGCTGACCTCGCGGGGCAAATGAATTACAGGCTATGTATGTTAATGCCGGCTGAGTGTCACTGTTTTTTGCCGCGCTCGCGAATGCGCTGTAAAAACTCGACGCAGAAATCCTCATAAGCCTCCGCGCCCCTCGATGTGCGGTCGTAATACATCACCGGCTTGCCGTGGCTCGGCGCCTCGGAAAGGGTTATGTTCCGCGGGATCACCGTTTCATAGACATCTTTAGGAAAATACTTTTTGACCTCGCTGACTACCTGCGCCGTAAGGTTATATCTGCCGACATACATTGTAAAAAGTATGCCTTCTATGTACATCTTTGAATTATAGCCGTCCTTGATGCGCTTAATGGTGTCCATCAGCTGAACAAGCCCCTCCAAAGAATAGAACTCGCACTGGATCGGAATGAGCACCGAATCGCAGGCGGTAAGGGCGTTTAAGGTGATCAGGCTCAGCGACGGCGGGCAATCTATAAGAATAAAATCGTACCTATCCTTAACGCCCAAAAGCTGCATTTTAAGGCGCATGAGGCGGTTATCGAAGCCGGTGAGTTCGATTTCGGCCCCCGCAAGCTTCTGAGCCGAGGAGATGAGTGAAACGCCCTTGAACGCCGTCGGAACGACCGCGTCCTGAGCGCGGCAGGCGCCTATTATAACCTCGTAGACGGTCTGGGTTATGGTTCTTTTTCTGACGCCGAGGCCGGTAGTAGTATTTCCCTGAGCATCTATATCAACGACAAGAACTTTTTTATTTTTTCCGCCAAGCGCCGCCGCAAGGTTCACAACGGTCGTCGACTTGCCGACTCCGCCCTTCTGATTTGACACGGCGATTATCCTGCCCATGCTCCCCCTCCTTAATTGGTGATTACCTTTTAGTATACCATATTTTCAGAGGATTGCAAGAGGGGGGAGAAAATTTGATGTGACCAAAATGGGCACATCACAGATATTAGATATTAGATGTTAGAGTTTAAAGGTGTCACCTTCGGTGACGAATTTAAGGGTATGGGATAATGTGGGCGGAATAGACACTCACGAGATAATTTCGGGGTGAGTACAAATCGCACACATTATAAAAATTCTTTGAATGAGGATTCGGCGTTACTAATAGCTTTCCGCTAACCGCTTTTTGCTTAAAGGGATTCGCTACGCGAATGCTATTTTAAATGAACCGGCACCATTGTGCCTCATTCATGGAAAAGCCGGACAGACTGCCGCTTACGCGCTATAAAAAGGTATTCGCAAATTTCCTTGCGGAAATTTTCTCATACTATTTTTAGTCACCCCTCCCCCCGACCCCCTCCCCTCGAGGGGAGGGATAGGGGGTGGGGTGGGCTGTGATAGCATGAGCGTGTAGTTGTTAGAGATTAGTTATTAGTAGTTAGTAGATGAGGTACTGAGAGTAAGCGATAACATGAGGGTAAGCGAATACCTTATTTCCCCTTGGCGCCGCAGGCTGAATTGCTTTACCGTGAAGGTCGCACAATCAACCGGATCATTTTAAATAGCATGAGCGTACCCGCCGCGAATACCTTTTCATCAATGTGTCGTAGCCCCACTCTGTCACTCCCGCCACTGGCGGAGCGCTTCTGATTTCTGACCTCTGCTCTCTGTATTCTAATCGCATGAGCGGCTTTGCCGCGAATCCCTTTTCACCAATGTGGAGTAGCCGCGCTCTGTCGCTCTCGCCCGGTAAGAGCGCCTCTGATTTCTGATTTCTGTCTTCTGTATTCTGCTCGGATAGCCTTCGCTTGCGAATACCTTGTAACCAAGTGCAAACAGTCGCGGTTTGTCGCTCCCGCTTTCAAAAACTCTTCTGTTTTCTGATTTCTATCCTCTAACATCTACCCTCTAATGCCTAAAAGCTTTTCTCCCCTAAATTCTGCCAAATATGCGCTTTTTGCCGCGCTTTCGAGCGCCTTTGCTGCCGCTTTTCCCGATTTAACACGCTTTACAGCGCTTTATCCCGATAATTTTCTCTGGAAATATCAGGAAAAGTATGGTAGAATCAGATAAAAGGAGTGATCAATATGGCAGTAATTTTTCAGCAAAAAAAGGAGAAAACAATTAACAAGGTTCTCGAAATTCCCTGCGAACAAATCGCCCCAAACCCCTACCAGCCGCGCCGAGACTTCGCGCAGGACGAGCTTTTAAGCCTCGCGGCAAGCATAAAGGCCGATGGGATCCTGCAGCCGCTTTCGGTGCGCCGTTCGGGCGATCGGTTTGAGCTGATAGCCGGGGAACGCCGCCTTCGGGCCGCAATTCTGGCGGGGCTTGACACCGTTCCATGTATTGTTTCGGAGGTATCAGACCGCAACTCGGCGCTTCTTTCGTTGGTTGAGAATATCCAGCGCCGCGATCTCGGCTTCTTTGAGGAGGCCGACGCTATCGCCCGTCTTATTGATTTTTACGGCATGACCCAGGAAGATGCGGCTTTAAGGCTCGGCTATGCACAATCGACACTTGCCAATAAACTCAGATTGAGAAAGCTGAGCGCCGAGGAACGCAGACTTATCACCGAAAACGGCCTCACGGAACGCCACGCACGCGCCCTTTTGAAGCTTGATGATCCCGAAAAACGCATAGAGGCCATAACGCAGATATCACGAAAAAAACTTAACGTGGAAAGCGCCGAACGCCTCATCGACTCGATGATCGAGTACGGGAAGTACCGCGAGCGGATCCGCAAGGGAAGCGCTATTTTCCGCGATCTGCGGCTGTTCATGAACACCGTGAATAAGGCCGTCGAAACCATGCAGATCGCCGGCGTAAACGTCAACGTCGACAAAAAGCAGTCGGAGGATTATCTCGATTACCATATCCGCATTCCGCTGAATAAGTAGTGTTTCACGTGAAACAGCGGGTGGAGTATAGCGGCCAGGGGCGCGTTTTAGATGATAGGCGTTAGATGAATGGATAATAGAACGCCCTGCTCGGGGATCGCGGTACAGACCGTTACAACCCGGGCAGGGCGGTTTTCATGATGTGCGGCTTGAATGGGAGGGCGATGAGCGCCATGAAAAAGGGATGGGCCGGGTTTTGCGGGGTCTCTGCTCTTACCGTAGCCAGCTACTATCCGTCGCCCTTGTCCTCCAGGGTCTGATGTCCGACCTCTGACCTCTGTTTTCTGCCAGGGCCCCGGACGAAGCCCGCCCCGCGCGGAGCGCGGGGCCAGCGCGCCGCAGGCGCGCTGCGGCGGCCCTCCGGGCCGCCGGGGCTTCGCCCGGGGGTGCGGTTCAGCAGAAAGGTCGCCTGAGAGCGTCTCCCCTCCCCTTGAGGGGAGGGGCCGGGGGTGGGGTGGCTTAAGATAGCATGAGCGGATAGTAGTTAGAGATTAGTTGTTAGTAGTTAGTTAATGGGGGTGCTGAGAGTAAAAGAAAACACAGGGGTAAGCGAATACCTTTTACGCCCCCCTTGTGGCGTGCCGCTCCCTTACAAGTCTACGCACAGTGATTCCCCTCCCCACCGGGGAGGGGTCAGGGGTGGGGCGACTTTAAATAGCATTCGCTTGCGAATACCTTTTTATAGTGCGTCAGCGGCGATTTGTTTTGCTTATCCACGAATGTCGCACAATGAACCGGTTCATTTAAGATAGCATGAGCGAAGCGAATACCTTTTTACAACCGGGTAGCGGCGCCCCGCTCTGTCACTCTCGCCCCGGGCGGAGCGCTTCCGTCTTCAGCCCTCTGTCCTCTGTCTTCTAATCGCATGAGCAGCCCCGCCGCAAATACCTTTCAATCAAGGCTACGTAGCTGTGCTCTATCACTCCCGCCCCCAAGAGAGCATTCTATCTTCTATTCATCTATCTTCTAACGCTCCAATAGCATGAGCGGCCCCGCCGCGAATACATTTTCACCAATGTGTCGTAGCCCCACTCTGTCACTCCCGCCCCTGTTGGCGCGCCTCTGTCTTCTGCCCTCTGTCCTCTGTATTCTAATCGTATAGCATTCGCTTGCGAATCCCTTTTTATAAAGTAAGCGCGGCGTGCCCCGCTCTGTCACTCCCGCTTATTGGCGAGATTTTCTGTCTTCTGACCTCTGTCCTCTGTCTTCTAATCGCATGTGCAGCTCCCTCGCCGATATCTTCGCCTGTGCCCGGGGATACGCACGCGGCGTCGGCGAGACCTTCCCTATTACCGCAAGCGTCCGCGCGTCGCCCGAGGGCAGAGCGTACTCCCTGGCCGCCCCGAGCTTTCCGCCGAGAACGTCTATCGCATGCGCCGCAGAATCGATCTCCTCGCCGCAGGAGCCGCCTTTCAGCGCCAAAAACGCCCCGCCGACCTTCACCAGCGGCAGGCAGTACTCGCACAAAACAGGCAGCCGGCTTACCGCGCGGGCCACCGCAACGTCAAATTTTTCGCGATAACTCCCCTGCCCCGCGTCCTCGGCGCGCAGATGGACGCACTCGGCGCCGATCCCCAAAAGCGACGTCAGCTCGCCCAAAAACTTCACCCGCTTGTTCAGACTGTCTATCAGCGTCAGCCTGAGATCTGGCCGCATTATCGCCATGGGCACGCTCGGAAAGCCCGCGCCGGAGCCGACGTCGACCACCTTTGAGCCGTTCGGGATATCGTAAAACCGCAGCGGCAGCACGCTGTCCAGAAAATGCTTCTGCATCACCTCGCGCGGCTCGGTTATGGCCGTAAGGTTCATGACCGCGTTTTTTTCGGCGAGAAAATCGGCGTAGGTCAAAAATTTTTCGTACTGATCTTTTTTGAGATCAACACCGGCGGCGGAAAACAGCTCCGCAGCCTCGTTGTAGTTTATCAGATTAGCCATCTGCGCCTCCTATATGCCGAGCCGAATCAATAAAACCGATATGTCCGCCGGGTTCACGCCCGAAATTCTTGAAGCCTGACCGACGCTCAGCGGCCTCACCTTTTCAAGCTTTTCGGCGGCCTCGAGCCTCAGCCCCCGGATAGAACGGTAGTCAATATCGGGCGGAAGAAGCCGGCTTTCGAGCTTTTTCATCTTCTCGACCTGTTCCTGCTGGAGCTTTATGTACCCCTCGTATTTTATCCTGATCTCCGCCTGTTCTGTCACGGCCGCGGGCAGCGCCGGCCTTTCGGGATCGAACGGTTCGAGGTCTTTATAGCTCACCCTCGGGCGCTTTAAAAGCTTTGCAAGCGGCGTCGCCTCGGTTATCGGCGATGTTTCACGTGAAACCAAAAGCGCCGAAAGCTCCTCACAGGGGGAGATTTTTGTATCATTAAGGCGGGAAATTTCCGCCTCTACCTGTTCAAGCTTTTTGAGAAGCTTTTGATACCGCTCCTCAGAGATCAGCCCGACTTTATAGCCTATCGGGGTAAGGCGCTCATCGGCGTTGTCCTCTCTGAGCAATAGGCGGTATTCGCTCCGCGAGGTCATCATTCTGTACGGGTCGGAGACCCCTTTTGTGACAAGATCGTCGATGAGCGTGCCGATATAGCCGGACATTCTGTCGAGCACCAAAGGCTCCCGGCCTAAGATCGCCAAGGCGGCGTTGATCCCCGCGACAAGGCCCTGGGCGGCGGCGCAATTGGAAAGGCGGATGCCTTCGCGGGC
>CANRHA010000056.1 GCA_947630315.1 uncultured Clostridia bacterium | reverse complement strand
TTTGCAGAGCGGAAACGGCGTATCTTTCAGACTGCGAGTATGTCGAGGAGGACGACGGGGAGATATATGTAAAATGCTCGGAAAACGGCGTTATCGCGCTTAAAAATGTCGATTTCAAGGGCGGGAGCGAGATTTTTGCGGTAAAGGTCAAGGGCAAGGGCTGCATAGAAATTCGCCTCGACAGCTTCGACAGCGAGCCCGCCGCCGTCATATCCTTTGACTGCGACGATTTCACGGCGGTGTATGACGAGGTCGAAATTAAAAAGGTTCACGACGTTTACTTTGTCATGTCGGGGGATTTTGAGTTTGACGAGTGGGAGTTTGTGAAAAAATAAAAGGAACCCCCTTTCTTTGGGCAGAGAAAGCCGTATGACGACTGCTTTGTCGGGCAGCTGTAGATCAAAAATATAGAGAGTAATCAAATATTTAAAAGAACTTAAATTGAAGACAGCGAAAATCCGCCACCCATCGCTTAACTGCGGTGAGTGGCGGATCATGTTTTATCTGCGCTTTTTGATTAGCGCCACTGACGCTGCCGCAAAGGCTGCTGCGAGGATCAGCGCGGCGATTGCCGCCGTGTGACTGCGGACGGGATCGTCGGGGGCGGTGTAAAGCTCTTCTTCGGCGTGTCCTGCCTCACTCGGAGAATCTATTGCGGGAAGGTTGACGAACGACGCGACCTCCTCGCCGCCGTGAATCACCGTGCCGGTCTCGCCGGTCGAAACCGAGATATAGCCGTCATCGGGAACTTCGGCCACGCTGTAAACCGTACCGGCGGGAAGCCCTGTAATCGTTACGCTTTCGCCGTGTTTCAGGAGTATCGTTCCGCCGCTCGAAACGCTTCCGATCTTCGAGCCGTTATAGGTGAAGCTGCCGCTTATTTCGCGCCCTGATTGGTCGAAGAATCTCACGGTAAAGGCGAACTCGCGTGAGGCGTCGCCGCCCTCTCCGACCGTCTTGCCGACGGTGAGGCTTCCGGTTGAAATTTCGGGGCGAATAATGTTGAGAATGTTGACAAAATCGGCGATAGCGGGAGTTTCGGCAGAGATTTCGCCGGTGTCGCCGGTTGAGCGGACGGTGTGCCCGCGGCTGTCAGTCTCAGTGATTTCATACTGTGTTCCGACGGGGAGCCCCTCAATGGTCACGGATTCGCCGTGAGCGAGCATCAACGTTTCGCCGCTTCTGACGGTGCCGCTGCGGCTTCCGGAATAGGGGTAGCTTTCGCTGAGCGGATCGCCGTTTTTGTCGGTGAGGATTATCAGGAAGCCGAACGCCGAGACGGGGTCGCCGGCGTTTCCGCCGACCGTCTTTCTTATGGTGAGGCTGCCGCATTCTTCCTCAATTTCCACCTCGTTGGACGGAACGTCCTTCGGAGTATCCGGCTCATCGGGGGTCTTGTAGGTTGCCTTTGCAACGTTAAGCCAGTAATCGCCTTCGGCGGGCACTTTGACAGTAAAGCTTACCGTTATTGACTCGCCCTGCTCCATGTTTCCAAGGCGCCATGTTATCACGCCGTTTTCTTCTTTGCCGTTGTTGGAGATCGAGTCAAGAATCAGACCTTCCGGTATCTCGTCCGTAACTGTAACATCAAGCGCGACCGAGTTTTCCTCGCCGTCGCTGGTGACTTTGAGATAGTAGGTAATCAAGTCGCCCGGCTTGACTTCGAGTTTATCCTTTGTGGGCTCTCCATCGTTTTGCTGCTGAGTCTTTTCGATGGAGATGTGAGGAACGGGCTTCACAATTTCCACCTCGTTGGACGGAACGTCTTTCGGAGTGTCCGGCTCATCGGGAGTCTTGTATGTTGCCTTTGCAACGTTGAGCCAGTAATCGCCTTCGGCGGGTACTTTTACAGTGAAGCTTACCGTTATTGACTCGCCCCGCTCCATGTTTCCGAGGCGCCATGTTATCACGCCGTTTTCTTCGGTGCCGTTATTGGAAATCGAGTCAAGAATCAGCCCTTCCGGGATTTCATCAGTAACCGTAACATCAAGCGCGACAGAATTTTCCTCACCGTCGCTGGTGACTTTGAGGTAGTAGGTGACAAGATCACCCGTCTTGACTTCGAGCTTATCCTTTGTGGGTTCTCCATCGTTTTGCTGCTGGGTCTTTTCGATGGAGATGTGAGGAACGGGCGGGATCACCTTATTTTCAAAGGCGGGTTCTGACCGCACGCCGTTGAACTCATATTTGGCGTCAACCGAGAGCGTGCCGGTCGATTTATCCTCGGTTACTTCAAATTTTACCGTCAGGGTTCTCGGATCGTAATCAATCTTTTCACTGCCGGCGGTTTCCTTAACGGTGACGCTGTAGCTGCCGGGCTTTGTAAAGGTAATTTTTTCAAACTCCGCGCCTCCGAGCCTGTCGGACGCTTCCGCCGTCTTGTTTTCGGGGAGGATCATTCCGCCACCGGGATTTTCTCCTTCGACCATGGTAAATGTAAACCCGTGGCCGTCGAGCGGCTGTTTTACATCGCCGTCAAGGAGAGTTTTCTGGATCTTGACAGCAAATTCCGCGTTGCTGTAGGCGTATTTGTTTACAAATTCCGGCACCTTTCCGCCTTCATACGAGACGGTTTTTTCAAGAGCCCCGTCGCCGTCGGAATCTTCAACATTTACGGTGACTGTAAACGTATCGTCAGAGCTTGTTATGCCGTTTGAATCATACTCGTTCTCGGCGATCTCATAGCTGTAAGTTCCGATGGCCTCAAAGGTTATTTCGGGGAATCCGATATTTCCGCCGTCAAGAGCAAAGGCAGTATATACGCCGTTTACGGAGTCTTTGGGCATCGGGTTGCCGGTGCTTTGAGGCTTAAGGGTGAAGCTGTATCTGCCGGAATCTATGCCGTTGCTCCAGCTTCTGCCGCTGATAGTCTTTAAAGCCTCAAATTTCGCCGTCACGGGGATCTGCTTATAGGTGTTGACAAACGCAGTACCCGAGCCGCCGGAATAGACGTAGCTTACCGTGGCGTTAAGTTCGTCATCTACGACAACCGTCGCCGTGATCTTGTTTGTGTCGTTTGTGATCCTGTCGGCCGAGCCGCCGGTTTCTTTTATCTCGTATTGATATGTGCCCGGCTCTTTGTAGGCTATGCTCGGGAAGGCGAACGTGCCGCTCTTGCCGTCATTTGAAGTTGTGGCACTGGCTGTTATCGATGTCACGCCGTTTTCGGTCGTTGAACCCTCCGGCATAGGCGCGCCGTCTGTCGGCGTGAGGGTAAATTCAAATACGCCGCTGTCGTCCGCCGTCCATGAGCGGCCGGATATGATCTTAGTGCCGCCGAGGACAGCCTCGCCGGGAGTAAATTTGTTTACAAATTCCACGCTTTGCGCGCCGCCGTATTTTACCTCGGCTTCAAGCTTGCCGCCGACGTCGGTGACGCTCACAACTGCCGTCACGGTCTTCGCGTCCTTTTCTATGCCGTGGATATCGGCGGGGATATCTTCCTCGGAGATGGTGTAGTAATAGTTTCCCGCCTCCGTGAAGGTTATCTCATCAAAGACCGCGATTCCGCCGGTTTTTTCGCCGTTTGTTTCAGCCTTGGCGCTGAGTTCCTTTTTCTCTGCGGGAAGTATCCCGGCGCGTCCGACCTTGTCGGAAGAATCGGGATCGGCGGGTCTGAGAACAAAACCGTAAGCTTTATTGTCCGATTCCTTCCAGTCGCGGCCGGATATGCTCTTTGAGACACTCAGGGCTTTTGAAACGCTGTCGGGCGCATAGCTGTTTTCAAAGGTGATATCATCAACCTCATCCTCGCCCTCGGCGGTCTTCTTTTTGATCACGACGTCCTTATGAAGCGTGCCGTCTTCATTTGCCGTGACCATGACGGTTACGGTGTATTCGGATTTGTCGTAGGTTATGCCTTTTTCGGAAGTGTCCTTCTCGGTGACTTTGTAGACGTACTCCCCTGCCTCTTTATACGTTTCATCAATGATAACAACGTCGCCGGTCATCTTGGACAGGCCCATGTCTTTTATTGTTTTTTCCTGCTCATTTTCGGCGACCTCGACTCCGGCGTGTTTGATCTTTTTCACCAAAACGGTGAAGTCAAAGGAATCTTCGCTGCGAATCTTTCCGCTCAGCTTCTTTGTTGCCGAAAGCAATAAGCTTGCGGCGGTGGGGTCGAAGGTGTTGTTGAATTTCACCTTATCCGAGCCGGTGATAACGGGGTCCGAAACATCGAGACCGCCTTTTTCGTCGTCTGTAACGGTGAATTTCACGGTGTATTTTTCGCTGTCGTAGTGGACTGCCGGAATGTTATCGGGCTTCTCGCTTATCTCAAAGACGTAAACTCCCGCGGCTGAGAACCTGAACTTAAACTCGCCGTTTTTGGAAACCTCCTTATCGCCCGACTTGGACTCAAGGTCGATGCTCAAAGGCGAGTTCAGAATCGTTACAGCCTTGTCAGCGTTGGGAACGGCTGCTTTGTCGGTACCGTTAATCGACTGAAGAACCGCCTCGAAAGTGAAGCTGAATTTTTCGTTCGGAAGCTCGCCGGTCAGGTTCTTTGTGATGCCGAGCGAAGCCTCTTTGGGCGTCGGGTTGTAGATGTTCGTGAACTGCGCAGTTGCGCCGTCGGCGCTGATCGTTCCTTGACTTCCGGTAACGGCACCTTGAGTATAACCCGTCGGGAGATCTTCGGTAATATTATAGCTTGCGCCATACTTTGTATCTACGGGAAGATCGCTTATTTCAACGGTTTCGCCGTTTTTGAGCTTAATTTCATATGTGCCGACCTGTTCGCCGTCGACTGTTTTCACGGTGCCGATGAGATCTCCGGATTTTTCGTTGATCTTATAAGGGTAGCTTTCGCGGAGATGCTCGGGCGAATCGGCGGGAAGGCTTAAAGTGATCGTGAAGCTGAACTCGGTGCTGTCGGTTTTGCGCTCGGCGCCGAATATGTCGGTGACGCGCTTTGACAGCTTCAGCTTGCCGGGGTCAGATTCTATCTCGTCGGAGGGATCGTCGGGTTTGCCGGGGGTTGTGACTACGTTTTTCAATACCTTGCTCTCGGTGATCGTTTTATCAACAGTCGCGGTGATTTTTACCGTTACGGTTTCGCCGCATTTAAGCTTCGGGATCTTCCAACTGTACTTTACAAACTCTGTCACAGTTTCGTCCGTATTTTCGGTTATGCCTTTATCGGCGGGAGTAATTTCGGTTTTGCTTACCTTCAGCCATGTGGGTATTTTATCCTCAAAGCTGATATTTTCGCTGACAGAGCCTTCGTCGCCGGTGCCTGTCACGGTTATGGTATAGGTCACGCTCTCGCCCGGCTCCACAAAGATGATTTCGTCGCTGTCGCCCTCGCCGAGAACCTTGGAGATGGTGTAGTCCGGCTTGAGGACGGTGTTGACAAATTCCGCAGTAGAGGCGGTTTTCACGTTTATAGTGCCTTCATCGCCGGTCTTTTCGAGGGAGTAGTTGTCCTTTAGCCGCTCCGAAACGGTGTAATGCGCATTGACCGGGAGAGTATCAAAAACTGCGGTCTGGCCGGCTTTGAGCGTAACGGAAGCCTTGCCATCTTCGAAGACGGCATTGTCGACGTATTCGCCTACGGTGTAGCTGAACGTGCCCGAGATCGGAAGCTCAACGCCGTCTTTTATGACATAAAGCTTGATATCAAAGGTGAAGTCGTCGTTGGAAGCTGCGCCGGCGGGTTTCAGCGTCTTTTTGATCTCAAGGGTGCCGGTCTTGCGGGTATTAGTGACGTTTGCGGTGACGGTCGCATTTTCGTCAATTGCACCGCTTTCTTTTTCATATGCAGCATTAAAGTCGGCCGATTCGGTTTCTGCAACCGTATATTTTGCGCCGTTAGGCAGGCCGCTGATCGTGACGGTTTCACCGCCAAGCAGATAAAGCACGCCCGTACCGCCATCAAGAGTTATGCTTCCGTTTCTGCCTGCCGCGCTTGATACATAATTATATGTGCCGACCAGCGGGCTTCCGTCAGCGTCGGTGAAGGTTACATGAATTTCAAAACCGCTCTCCGGCTCATCGCCGTAAGATTTTGAAAGCGCCTTTTTGATCGCAAGAGATCCCGTGCCGCGGCTGTTGGTCGCCGTAACTGAGCATTCGGGAGTATCCGCGCTGATCGTGCTGCTTATATCGCCGCCGTATGTAGTCGTGTAGCCGTATTCGTTCGGTTTATCCTCGGCAACGGTGTACTGCGTGCCGTAGGGAACGCCCTTGAATTTCACGGTTTCAGAGGCGCCGAGGCTGAATTTGGCGACGGTATTTCCGGATTCATCCTTTGTCCACTCAACTTTGACGGAAGCGGGCTCAGGATCGTATTCTTCGGCTTTTGTTACGCCGGTGGCGGTCGTGAACGTCACCGTGAAGTCGAACCTGTCGTTTAGGTCGGTGCCCTCGCCCGAAAGGATCTTTGTAACGCTCAGCGAGCCGGTTTTGAGGGTGTTGCTCGCGCCCACTTCTACGGTTGCGCCGCCGAAGATCGTGCCTGTATTTGCGCCGGCCGCCTCGCCGTATGTTACATTGTACTTATCCGTTTTTTCGGTGATTTCATACCCGGTTCCGGTAGGAAGGCCGCTTATTGTGACGCTTTCGCCGGCCTTGATTTTTACCGTGATAACGTTGCCGCTGACGCTGTGTTCTACAGTCTTCGGCGCGTATGTTACTTTTTTGAGTATCTCTTCAATATTTTCCAGAAGCGCGTCCGCATTTTTATTCCCGGTCGCGGCCGTTGCGGTGGGTGTAAATTCGATGTTGAACTCAAACAGCCCGGCGTGGTCGGGCTCGACGCCCGAAACGGTCTTTGAAAGTGTTAAGCTGCCGGTTTCGGCGTTGATAAGCTCGGCTTCGATCTTTTCACCTGCAAACGTTATCGTGGAATCCTGAGCAAACGTCGCTTTTCCCGATGAATCGCAGATTACGCCTATATAATCGCCCGCGGGTTCGCTGACGCTGAGCTTTGTTTCCGCCGGCAGGCCGGTGATGACAAGCGTATCGCCGTCATAGAGCGTTACTCTGAACTCTGAGTTGACGGCCGCGTTGAGGTTTATAGTTGAACCCCTCTGCGTTCCGCCGGAGGTGTAGACCCTTGCGACTGCGGGAACGCTGCCGCTGACCCATGTGGGAAGCTCCTTTACCGTAACCGTGACGGCAAAGCCTTCGCCCGAGAGGGAATCGCCGGAAGTACGCTTTGTCAGGCGAAATTCCGAGGATTTAAAGTTGAGCACTTCAACAGTGGCGAGCTTTTCGCCGTCGACGGGGATAGAATCCTGTTCGGATGTCACGAAGGAGCCGTATGTCGACGGGTCTATCTCTTTTCCGCCTACCCTGCCGCTTTCCTCGGTCACGGTGTATTTTGCGCCGGTAGGGAGGCCGGATATTTCGACAGACTGGCCCGGCTCGGCTTCAACGTAACCTACGCCGTTTTTGTCAAATGTCACGGTGCTGACGGTCGGCGAGGGGTCGCTCTCGGAGTTGTATGTTTTTGTCGTGAACTTGCCGGAAACGGGTGTGCCCGAGGAGTTTCTGAGCAATACCCTGAACCTGAATATTGCGCCGTCGGCGAAGTCGCCGGGGTTCTGAACGGTCTTGGTGATCTTTAATTTTCCGTCGGGAACGGTGTTCGTAAAGGTGATTGCAGATGCTTCTTCCTTAACTTCAACGGTGCGGCCGTAGTAGGTCATTCCGCCCTCGGGGAGAACTTCAAGTTCTTTGCCGTCTACGTCTATGTCGATATAGCCGTCCGAGGGCTTATATTCGCCGATGTAAACCCTTGTGCCTACGGGCAGACCCTCGACCGTCACGGTGTCATTATGCTTGATTCCGCTGATGATACCGCCGCTCTTGACAGTGCCGCTTGCGCCGGAAGTTACGGTGTAGGAATAAGCGTCGGAAAGCGTTTTTCCTGCGGAGTTCTTGAATGTCAGAATAAAGCTGAACTCGCGATCGGTGTTCCCATCTTCGGGCAAAATCTTCTTAGTAAAGCTTACCTTTGAGAACTTGATGTTTTCGTAGCTTATTCTTACATCTTTCGCGTCGTCGACGGAGATCGCGCCGCTGACCGTTTCGGTCTTGGGCTTGATATTGTCTGATTTTGTTGTTTCCGTAATGGTATAAATCGTTCCGTCGGGGATGCCGGTTATGCTGATCTTGTCATTTACCGAGAGGGTCACATTTATAGCCTGAACGTCGCCGGGTTTGATTTTTTCGATTACGCCGGATTGGCCGCTCATCGGTCCTCTCACATTTATAATCTGCGGCAGGCTGAATAATCCCGCGGGGCTCGGGGAGGTTACTTCCCAATTTACCTCGAGTGTTTCCTTGCCTCCGCTTTCCTCCTCGGAAAGCTGTTTTGCGAGATATCCGTCATTATCGAGCGGAATGCCTTTAGAGGGGAACGTCAGGGTGATCGTGAAGTCAAACGAACCCTCGCTGCCGCCGTTCATGGTCTTGAGCACCTCAAGATTGCCGAGCTTTGTCGGCTCCGGCTTTTTGGTATCGGTGAATTTAGCCGTCACGGCGACTCCGGCCGCGCCGCGCTCGATCTTCCCATAGCTGTCATTGTCGATCGTGTAACCGTCGGGGGCTTTGGTTTCAATGATATAATACTCGTCTTCGGTCAGGTTATCAATTATCTTGCTTCCGTCGGCGCCGGTTTCAAGCTTCTTCTTGAAGAGGTATAGCGTTTTACCGTCAAAGCTTTCCGTGTCTTTAAGTATACCTTCGTCATCGGATATTTTATCGGCCTCACGGGTGGAATACAACGCAAATTCCGCGCCCGATAGCGCCGCGCCGGTGTCCTTGTCGGTCTTGACAATGACAGCGCTCCAAGGAATTATGCGGTTCTCGGCCTTTATCACAAGATCTACAGCACGATTATAAGCAAAGTCAAACTGGCGGTCGGCTGCGCCGTTGAATGTCGAAAATTCGGTATCGGTATCGTCTGCGATCTCTACTATGTGATAATCCTTTATGCCGCTTGAATCAGCCTCCCATGTGAACGATGCCGATTCTTCTTCATATTTTTTATTACCTTCGTTCCACTCATACTGCTTAATGTCTTTAAGCATCAGCTCGCCCGAGGATTTGCCGCTGTCCACTGTCACTGTGGCAACGGAGATCTGATCAACCTTGGAAGACGGATCAGCAGGGGCCGCGTTTGCAGCTTCGATTGCGGTGTGAATGCCCGACTCGGTGAAGTCGGTTATATTCACGCGATTTTTGCTTCGATAGATCAGGAATCTGAACGTCTTTTCCTCGGAAAACTCATATGAGCTGCCGTCAGTGTTGATAATAGACTTTTCAATTTTCGGAACGGACGGGAACTGAATACCTACAACAGGCGGCTGGGAGGTGAGAGTTTTTCCCGGAACAGAGGTTGAGGAGGAACTGTCAGTGTAGG
>CANRHA010000055.1 GCA_947630315.1 uncultured Clostridia bacterium | reverse complement strand
GCCGGGTTGGCGGTTATCTCAATAAGCTTATCCCTGCCGAGCTTGCGGTTCATCTCGTCGACCTCGTTTGCGGTCCTCTGATCGCACCAGATTATAGAACGGCGGATAACCTCGTTGTCCTTATCAAGCATTACAAGGCCGTGCATCTGACCCGAAAGGCCGATCCCCTTGACGTCCTCTTTTTTGACTCCGCTCTGGGCCACTACCGCCTTGATGGTGTTGATGGCCGCGTTTGCCCAATCGGCAGGCTCCTGCTCGGCATAGCCGTTCTTCGGCTGATACATAGGATACTCTATCGTCTTTGAGGCGATAACGTTTCCCCTTTCATCGAACAAAACGGTCTTTGTGCCGCTCGTTCCGATATCTACGCCAATTACATACGGCATATTCTTCACTCGCTTTCTTAAAAAATTTTATCTTTCCGATTCATGATCGGAGAATTGACCCTTTACTGCCCGCCGTCCTGCGGGTACATTCCCACGTCGATGAGGTTGTTTATCATCTCGGGGTAGCCCTCGTCGTCGCATTCGACGTTTACGCATTCGCCCGGGTTTGTTTCGCTTATTATATCCCATGCCGTGAGCGCCCTGTCGTTGCGCCTGTAGCCTATATCCTCAAGAAGCTTATAATACTCCCCCGCCCTCGCCGTGCATACCGTCAAGGTCTGGTATTCGCGCATATATACCTCCTCGTCGGACACATTCGACCCGAATCCGAAACGTATAACGCCGTCGGCGAACAAAATTCCGCCGTATCTCTTTAAAATCGCCTCCGCGACCGGCAGGGTGCAGTTGTCGAGGTAATATACCCTGCTGCGGTCGTTGTCCGCAGGGATCTCAACAAAAAAGAAGATCGGCTCGCCTATTATTTTTACCGCCCCGCGAAAAAACTGCGCGTAATCCTCGGCGGAAAGACTCAGGGTAAGCCCGCCCCTTGCCGCGCGGTATTCTTTTTTTATCGCCGAAACGTCGGGTATGCTTACGCCGGGGATCAGCCTAAATTCCTGCATTTTTCGCTTTTTCACTCCTACAAGTCCGAAAAGACGGACTCAATAATAAAAATCGGGCGTTTCAAGTACGAATTTTTGGACAGATGCCGTAATATAATGAGATCAAAGGACAAACCTTAACATTTAAAAGGAGAGATCATTATGGCATTCTATTTTGTGACGCTTGCGCTCGGACTTTACTTCATCTATTCGGTGAGGGATCTGCTGCTTTATCTTCAGAACCGCCGCGACGAAAAGCTTCTTCGCGAGCAGGCCGCAGAATGCGACAAAGTTATTATACAGCAAAACCGTGAAAATTGCAATAGATTTGAGCGGGCAAGCTGAGATTTTTTGATATTTTTGCCGGGTATGCCGAGGGCTCGGGCGAAGCCCGCCCCGCGCGCCTGCGCGCGGGGCCAGCGGCAGCGAAGCTGCCGCTGCGGCGGCCCGGAGGGCCGCCGGGGCTTCGCCCGAGCCCACAGCAGAGAACAGAAGTCAGAGGTCAGAAGTCAGACCCGGGAGGACAAGGGTAGCGGATAGCAGAGCTTGCGGCAGAGGCAGAAGGTGGCGGCAACAGCGGCAGAGAGTTTCGACGCACCGCACGCCCTTTTGCCTTTCGCAAGCTTTGATAGGGAGTTCTAATATCTAATCATCTATCCTCTAACATCTAAAAGCCCCCCACGATCTCTATCCCATCAAAGTAGTACTTCAGTATCTCCTGATAGCTGTACCCCTGCGCCGCAAGAACCCCCGCGCCGCGCTGCGACATGCCCACAAGACTGCCGCTGCCCGATACCGTGAACACAAACCTGTCGGTCGATTCGCTGTAGCGGAAGGTAAACCTCGCCGAGGGCAGATTCAGCAACCGGGCGATCTCCGAGCCGCTTACTATGAACCTCGAATCGAGATACACCGATTTTACATACCCCGAGGGCGCCGTCTCCTTTTCGGTTATCCAGCCGGAGGGGCTTCCCAAGAGAACATACCCGGCGTCCGATGTCGTCAGGCGGGCGAAAACTTCGTCCGAGGTGTATGTGACGGTGGTGAAGTACGCGTCCGGCTCCGAGGTCTGATGCGCCTGAAGGTAAGGGATATCCTCCCCCAGAACCGTTTCGGCGCTCTCGGTTGAAAGCCCCGCCGAGTAACAGTACGCCACGCTTATTGGCTCGCCGCCGTATGAGCAGTATACCCCCTTTACCGCCCTCGCCGCGGCGCGGAAATTCTCATAGTCAAAGGTCATGTCTTTCCCGAGCATCAGCCTCGGGTACTGCGAGCCGTCGGTGCTGATGTCGCAGCCGTGAAGATCGGGCGTGGGGCTGAGGGCCTCGTCCTTTCTCCTTCTGAGGATATATGTGTACATCAGTACCGCCTGAGCCTTTAAAAGCTCCTGATCCGCGTTCGGCGAATACATCGGCGCAAGGGCGGCGGCTATGTACTCCTCGGTGGTCAGAACTATTTCCTTTTCGGCGACGGTGTCGTATACATATACCTCGGCTATGTAATCTTCATTCTGCTTTGCGGCTGCAATTTCAGAGGACACCTCGATCACCTCGTCCTCGTGATAAAACATTCCCACAGCGTAGGGAATTGCCGGAAGAGCAGCAGCGACAGCGTTATAAGCATAAGCCCCTTAAAAAAATCTTTCATACTCGCCTCCTGATATTTTTTCAGGACAAGTATACCAGACGTCTGCCGAATAAGATGTCGAAGAAGATACCCGCGGGATCAATAAAATAATAATATAAAACCCCGGCAGAGCCTTAGCGCCGCCGGGGAAGTTTTTTGATGCGGGCGGAATGCACCCGCTATTTTTATTGTACAGCGTACTTTTCCGCCGAATGGATAAGCTTTATATCGACAAGCGCGTCGACCTCGATTCCTTCGGCGGTATATTCCTCCGAGAAGACCCCGCCCTCGGCCCTTATCTTTGCAAGAAGCCCCGCCTCGGAAAAAGGCAGCCTGAGCTTCATTCGCCTTGCCGTTTCGGGCAAAGCCTCGGAGAGCTTTTTGAGAAGTTCGTCAAGCCCCCTGCCCTCCTTTGCCGATATCAGGACCGCGTTTTCGGGCAGAAGCCCCTCGCTCCACTCCGATATATCCGACTTGTTCAAGACTGTTATAACCGGTATACCGTCGCAGCCAAGCTCCGAAAGAAGCTCCTCGGTCACTTTTGTCTGCTCGGCTATGTCGTCGCTCGAACTGTCGCAGACATGGAGTATAACGTCTGCGCTCGCGGCCTCCTCAAGGGTGGATTTGAACGCCTCCACAAGGTGATGGGGCAGCCGGCTTATAAGGCCGACGGTGTCGGTGAGCATAACGCTTCGGCCGTCGGGCAGAAGTATCGAGCGCGAGGTCGTTTCAAGGGTAGCGAAGAGCTTGTTTTCAACAAGCACGCCCGCCTCGGTCAGCGCGTTCATCAGCGTAGACTTCCCCACGTTGGTGTACCCGACTATCGCCGCCGTGAGTATTCCGTCCTTCTTGCGCCGCTTTCTCATAAGATCGCGCCGCGCTGCTATGTCCTTAAGCTCCCGCGAGAGAGAATCTATCCTCGAACGTATATAGCGGCGGTCAAGCTCAAGCTTTGTCTCGCCGGGGCCGCCCCTCATTCCCACCGCGCCGCCGGTGCGCGAGAGATTTTTTCTCATTCCGGCAAGCCTCGGCAAAAGATACCTGTACCTCGCTATCTCGACCTGTATGCTCCCCTCGTGGGTGGTCGCCCGCTGGGCGAAAATGTCAAGTATAAGCATGGTTCGGTCTATTACCTCAACGTCCGTCGCGTCCTCGACGTTTCTTATCTGGGTGGCGGTAAGTTCAAGGTCAAAAACGATCGCGTCGACCTCGAAATCCTCAACAAGCCGCTTTATCTCCTCTAACCTGCCCGAGCCTATGCATGTTGCGCTGTCGGGGGTCTGGCGCTTCTGAACTACCTCCGCTACGGTCTCGCCGCCGGCGGTTTTTATAAGCTCCTTAAGCTCCGCTACCGATCTCTCAACGTCGTATTCCCCGGTGTCGAGAGCGGCTATAAGTATCTTCGGCGTTTTTTCTTCGCGGTTATAATTAAATACATTTTCAAAATTCTGTTCAGTCATATTTGTCCTCCGTAGTTGATTTTTTAGCCGATCTTACAGACTTACATGACTGTTCTCAGGTAAGTCCGCCATTATCTGCGAATGCGCATTTTACCGAGCCTCCTTAAATAAATTGGGTCAAACAAAAAGCGACGCACACCGCTTCGCTTTTGCCGTCAAAAATTGTCTTCGGGGATATCAGATAACTCCCCTGTATTCGTCGATGCCGAGCATCAGGTTCATGTTCTGGATAACCGCTCCGGCTCCGCCCTTGCCTAAGTTGTCGAACCTTACGGCCAGAAGGCAGATGTCGTTGTCGCCGAATACAAAGATCTGCATTTTATTCGAGCCCGCCATTCCCCCGGCGTCAAGAAAACCTCCGAGGTTTTCTATCGAGCCTTCGTAGGGTTCGACCTCCATAAGCTTTTCACGCTCGTAGAATCTCTTCATTACCTCCCATATCTGCGAGGAATGAAGCCTCTTGGAGAGCGTTCTCAGCTGAATCGGAACGGTGACGAGTATGCCGTTCGGGTAGTCGTCTATCATCGGGTTGAGCGCCGGGCGGTATGATACACCGCAGGCGTGCATGATCTCTTTTTGCTGCAAAATGTTCTGGTCGAGTCCGTACTGCCTTGCAGATGAATACGCGCGCGGACGGTTGGGGTCCTCGTACATGGTTATCATATTCGCGCCGCCGCTTGAATACCCTACTACGCTGTTTACATAAAGCGGAAGGTAGGGAGGCATTATCTTACCCTTAAGAAGCGGATTTATAAGCGTTATCGTTCCTACCGCCATCGGCGCCGGCAGGGATACGAACCTTGCGCCGCATATTTTTGCCCGCTGTTCCTGCGAAAGTTCGGGCATTCCGTATACCCAGCTCGGCGAAAGACGGTAGGCGTTAGAGGTGTCGATAACCTTTACGTCGCGGTTGGTTATAAGGGGTATGGTCTCGACTACCGTCTGCGCGGATTGGCATAAAATTACAATATCGGCGGTGTTCAGAAGGTTTACCCGCTGCTCGTGAGATACTTTTTTGCTGCTTTCAAGATATATAATTTCAAGGTCGGGGCGGTTTTCAAGCATCTTGCCAAGATTGAGGTTGACAGTGCCGTAATGGCCGTCGACAAGGACTTTTTTCATCGGCTCACATCCGTTTCAGGGTTATAATCGCTTTAATGCATAATACCTCATAATTACAATGTTACACAGTAATTGTCACATATTTTCGCATTTTTGTCAATAGGTATGGGGAAATATATTTATTAAGTTTTCATTTTTTAATGATTTTCGGCATTTTTGAGGCTTTCGGGCTTTACTTTTTTTGCAAATCTGTTAAAATAAAACATGGACGAAAAATTTTTTCGGGATATGCAATATTTTGCCCTTCTTATGCGTATTGAATATGAAACGTAAAACGGAGGACGCGGAAAGGAGCTTCAGAGAAGATCATGCAAACAGCAAGTGACGTCGGTGTTTACATATCTTCTGTTGTCGAAAAATACTCCGATATGGTCTACCGCACGGCGTACCACGCGCTTTGCGAACGTGACTCTGCGGAGGACATCACGCAGGAGGTCTTTTTAAAGCTTATGCAGACGCTTCCGGACTTTGAATCGGACGAGCACGAAAAGGCATGGCTTTTAAGAGTAACACTAAACATGTGCAAAACCTATAACCGAAAGATCTACTCCCACCCGTCGGAGGAACTTTCGGAAAATCTGGCCGCCCCGCAGAAGCAAATCGGCGAAAATCCGGTTCTGGACGCCGTTATGGGGCTGCCCGAAAAATTCAGGACCGTCGTTTATCTCTACTACTTCGAGGGCTATAAGGTCGCCGAGATAAGCGAGATGGTCGGGAAAAATCAGAATACCGTTATGTCGCTTTTAATGAGGGCGAGAAAACGGCTGAAATCTGTGCTGGAGGAGGATTTTGACGATGAAAATAAATGAATATAAAGACGAAGTCAGGACCCTTGCGCTCAGCGCGGAGTTCAAAGAAAAGCTCAAACAGCAGATGCTTGGAGAATATGAAAAGCAGAGCGGAGGATCTAAGCCCGATATAAAAAGATCAGCCGGAGGGTTAAACAGATATCGCAAATACATCGCCCTCGCGGCCTGCCTGCTTTTGGTCGTGTCGACGGTGGGAATAGTTTCGGTAGCGGGGCTGCGCTCAAAGTTCAATACCGCACAAAACTCCGGTCAGGACAACGCCGCCGACGCAGTCACAGAAGAAATGCGCTCGGCGGAAATCGAAGACCCCGAGGCGCTTATAATGCCGGAATCGGCTGAAGACTACGAAGTAAACGACTATGAAGACGTTCCCGCAGGCGACGACAACGCAGTCGAGGACGAGGACCTGCTCCCTGCCACAGACGGGGAGGAGCCCGCATCGATCGTTCCCGATCAGGTCGAAGATGTGGAAGAGGTCGAAAAAGTGCAGGACGCCGACGAGGCATACGATCAGGAGCCGACGGCAGTAAATCCCACAAGCGGCAACGGATTCAGAATAGCCGCCTCGCCGGATTATGACGGCAACTACGACGGCGGAGCGTATATACTTGACTCGGACATAGGCTCGGCGACGATATCGGCCGACGCGATTTATGAAAGCGCCGACGATTTGCACATATCGACAATGATGATAATCCCGCCGCACAGAGTAGACGTTCCCCCGGGAATGCTCGCCACAGGTTTGGGCGCCGCTCCCGATCCAAACGGCAACCTCGACGGTTATCTCCCCTCGCCGGGCGATATGCCTGACATGGGATTTGAAGACGCGCCGATAGAGTATCCCGAATCGGACGAAGACACAGTTGAAGACGAACCCGACCCGGGATACCTTGAAGTCACGCCGGATACGCTTATAGACAGCCTTTCAAGCGAGTTCAGCTACGAATACTACGACATAAGAGACGGCGTTATAGCTGATCTTGACGAAATCGCGCTTGTCAGGTTCGAGATAGAAAACGCCTACTGCGGATTTGCCGACGTGATGGCAAATTCGATGACGCCCGTCGACATCGACGTTGAACATCAGACGCTTTACGACATAAAGATCAGCTACGACTACTTCAACAACGAGGAGACCGACGTGACCGCTCAGCTTATAAACAGCGGCAGCAAGAGCCGTCAGCTTTACGGCCGCCCGCTTATGGAGGGCGAATATATAGCGGTAGTATATAAAGATCCAAGCGGCGTGCTAGAGCCGGTATCGCAGCTCATATACGCGGTCCACAGGGTGAACGGGCTTGATATCGCCTACCATGTATATTCGGAAGACGGCTTTATGGTCAACCCCGGAGACACCAACATGGGTCTGATGCCGGAAGAGATAGGGGTTATAACATCTACGGTTAACAACCCCGAAATTTACACCCAGAAAGCCGCCGTGAACGAGCTTACCTACTATCTGCGCAGAAACATAATGAGAATGGATCCCGAGCTTATCGACCTTGAAAACCTCGGCAAGCCGGAAGAACCCGCGCCGCTTCCGCCCGAAGGTTCCCCTGCCGATACTCCCGCGCCCGCGGCAGATCAGGAGGAAAAGGACATAAAAATGACCTACGGCCCCGGGCTTTTGACCTACTCGAACGGCAAGGTGAACGGTATAGGCCCCGGCGACAGCCTTGAAGACGCGCTTGCGGCATTCGGGCTTACCGACCGCAACGCCGCGCAAAAATGCACGATAACCCTCACGTCGGAGGAGGGCTGGTACGTCAAGGTATCGGTGATAGACGGCAAGGTCACAAACGTAGATCCGCATCTGTAAAATATAAAACAGCCGGCCCCGGTAAAGCTTCCGGAGCCGTTTTTTTGCGATCATTTATATGAGGCTTGTCTGCTCGGGATCGGGAACGTCTTTTGCAAACGGTCCCGCGGCGGGAAGAGTCTTTGTGCGGAACTTTGAAAGCTCCTTGGCCTGTTCCTCGCTTAAAATGTGCGCGCTTTCAACGTGCGCCCCCGCCTTCAAGGTCATCACCTGAACGCCCTGAGTGTCTCTTGAAGCCTTCGGCAGTATCATGCCGGTGTTGAAGATTATAGCCCGGCCGTTGGTGGAGCGCAGCATTACGTCTCTGCCCTCGCCTATATCAAGTATCGCCGCAAGCTCCTGCTTTTCGCAGTATGCCTTTAAAAGAACCTTTCGGTTGGTCTTCGTTTCAAACGAACTCAGGGGAACCTTTGCGGCCTTGCCGTTTTTATATACGAACAGCAGACAGCCCGAATAATCGAGCGTTGCGGCCATCGCCCTGACGCTTTCGCCCTCGTCGAACTTAAGCGCGACCGGGATATAGTCTCCGAGAACGCTTGCCTTTGAATCGGAAAAAGCCGAAGCCTTTGACTTATAACACTTCGCGTTGTCGGTGAAGAACAGCAGATCGGCGCGGTTTGAAAGATCGATCTCCTGCGTAACTACGTCGTTTTCCTTTACCTTCTGTTCGCCCGACATTCTCAGGCTCTGAGGGGTTATCTTTTTAAAGTATCCCTCCCTCGTCAGTATAAGACGGCAGGCGTAATCCGATATCTCCGGCTCGGCGCTTACGTCCGGCTCGTCGTCAATGTAGATTATCTCGGTGCGGCGGGGCTGGCCGTACTTTTCGGCGACCTTTTTAAGCTCGTCGATTATGATGAGCTTTATTTTTCTCTCGCTGCCCAAAACGTCGGTGAGGTTTGCTATCTCCTCGGTAAGGTCGGCGACGTCCTTTAACCTGTTTAAGATATACTCGCGATTTAAATGCCTCAGCTTTATTTCGGCGACGTACTCGGCCTGGGTCTCGTCGATCGAAAAGCCTATCATCAGGTTGGGAACAACGTCGGCCTCCTCCTCGGTCTCGCGGACGATCTTTATTGCCTTATCGATATCAAGAAGGATCTTTTCAAGGCCCTCCAAAAGGTGCAGCCGCTCCTTTTTCTTGCCGAGGTCGAAGCTGACCCTGCGCTTTACGCAGCCTACGCGGAATTTTATCCACTCGCGGATAATGTCGGTAACGCCCAAAACCTTCGGGTAGCCGTTCACAAGTATGTTGAAGTTCGCGGAAAAGCTGTCCTGAAGCGGGGTCAGCTTATAAAGCTTGCGCATAAGCTCGTCGGGGTCGACTCCCCTCTTTAAATCGATAGCTATCTTAAGGCCCGAAAGGTCGGTCTCGTCGCGGATATACGCAACTTCCTTCATTCCGCCCTTTGCAAGCTCTATGACCTTCTCGATAATTGCCTCAACGGTAGTCGTCGGGGGTATCTCGGTTATCTCTATGCAGTTTGCGGATTTGTCGTAGCTGTACTTTGCCCTTACCTTTACCGAGCCGCGGCCGGTGTCGAATATCTGCCTGAGCTTTTCCTCGTCATACACCATATACCCGCCGCCGGGAAAATCGGGGCCTTTCATCGTCTGCATAACGTCGTATTCCGGGTCGCGCATAAGGGCGACGGTGGCCTCGCAGAGCTCTTTAAGATTAAACGGGCAGACCGCGCTTGCCATCGACACGCCTATGCC
>CANRHA010000054.1 GCA_947630315.1 uncultured Clostridia bacterium | reverse complement strand
AGGACGCCACCGGCGACGCCTGGGATATCGGCCTTGCCTACGCCCTCGGAATCGGCGGAGCGAGAGCCGGCGTTTTAGAGACCACCTTCAGGACCGAGACCGAAACCGATCTCTTCGGCGAGCAGGCGGTCCTCTGCGGCGGCGTATGCGCTCTGATGCAGGCCGGCTACGAGACCCTTGTTGAAGCGGGCTACGATCCGAGAAACGCTTACTTTGAGTGCATTCACGAGATGAAGCTCATAGTTGACCTCATCTACCAGTCGGGCTTCGCCGGAATGAGATACTCTATCTCGAACACCGCCGAATACGGCGACTACGTTACCGGCCCGAAGATAATCACCGAGGAAACCAAGAAGACCATGAAGAAGATACTCAAGGACATTCAGGACGGCAGCTTTGCAAAGGAATTTCTGCTCGACATGTCCGACGCCGGCGGCCAGGTACACTTCAACGCTATGCGCAAACTCGCCTCGGAGCACCCGTCCGAGATCGTCGGCGAGGAGATCCGCAAGCTTTACAGCTGGAACGGCGAGGACAAACTCATCAACAACTGATACCTTAGGCGGCGCGCCCGGGTTTTAGCGCAGCCTTCTGCCTCCTCCCGGGCCTTCTGCCTCTCCCCGGCCCCGGGCGAAGCCCGTTCGCTCCGCGAACAGGGCCGCCCCCCTGCGGGGGCGGCCTCGCCGCGCGCAGCGCGGCGGGGCTTCGCCCGGCCGGCGCCCCAAGGGCCGCGCGCCCAAATGAATACCGCAAAATCGGCCGAGGCAAGTCCTCGGCTATACGCAGTTTTAAGTAGGTGAATTTATGAAAAGCGATAAAATCAAACTCGGCGCACAGAACGCGCCGCACCGTGCGCTCTACCATGCGCTCGGAATGACCGAAGAAGAGATAAACCGCCCGATGGTGGGAATAGTCAGCTCGTATAACGAAATAGTTCCCGGCCATATGAACATAGACAAAATAGTTGAGGCGGTGCGCCTCGGCGTAGCTATGGCGGGCGGAAACCCGGTAGTGTTCCCGGCAATAGCCGTTTGCGACGGCATAGCGATGGGCCACACAGGAATGAAGTACTCCCTCGTCACCCGCGATCTTATAGCCGATTCCACCGAGGCTATGGCCCTCGCCCACGGCTTTGACGCACTCGTCATGGTTCCGAACTGCGACAAAAACGTTCCGGGACTTCTCATGGCCGCGGCAAGGCTCAACGTTCCTACGGTTTTTGTCTCGGGAGGGCCTATGCTCGCCGGACATGTCGACGGCCACAAGACCAGCTTCTCGTCGATCTCCGAGGCTGTAGGAGAATTTAACGCGGGCAAGATCACCCTTGAAAAGCTTGAAGAATACGAATGCAAGACCTGCCCCACCTGCGGCTCCTGCTCGGGAATGTATACCGCGAACTCGATGAACTGCCTTACCGAAGCCCTCGGAATGGGCCTGCGCGGCAACGGCACCATTCCCGCGGTATATTCCCGCAGGCTCGAACTTGCAAAACACGCCGGAATGGCGGTGATGGAGCTTCTTAAAAAGGATATCCGCCCGAGAGACATCATGACCGAAAAGGCTTTCATGAACGCTCTTACGGTGGATATGGCGCTCGGCTGCTCGACCAACTCGATGCTCCACCTCCCGGCTATAGCTCACGAATGCGGGATAGAAATAAATCTCGACATCGCAAACTCAATAAGCGCAAAGACCCCGAACCTCTGCCACCTTGCCCCTGCGGGAAGGACCTATGTCGAAGAACTTGACGAGGCCGGCGGCGTTTGGGCGGTAATGAACGAGCTGTCCAAGAAGGGTCTTTTGAACCTCGATTGCATGACCGTCACCGGAAAGACGGTCGGAGAAAACATCAAGGACGCAATAAATCTCGATCATGACGTTATAAGGCCGGTTGAAGACCCCTACAGCGAGACGGGCGGAATAGCCGTTTTAAGGGGAAATCTCGCGCCGGACGGCTGTGTTGTAAAGCGCTCGGCAGTATCTCCGAAAATGCTTAAGCATTCCGGCCCCGCAAGGGTGTTTGAATGCGAGGAGGACGCCCAGGCGGCAATTAACGCTGGGCTTATCAACCCCGGAGACGTTGTTGTGATCCGCTACGAAGGCCCCAAGGGCGGCCCCGGTATGAGAGAGATGCTCAACCCGACCTCCGCAATAATGGGAATGGGCCTCGGCGAAAGCGTAGCGCTCATCACCGACGGCAGATTCAGCGGCGCTACCCGCGGCGCCTGCGTAGGGCATATATCCCCCGAGGCGGCAAGCGGCGGCCCGATAGGCATTATAAAAGAGGGCGACACCGTTATGATCGACATTCCCGAAAACAAAATAGAGCTTATGATACCAAAAGAGGAATTTGACCGCAGAATGGCGGAATTTGTTCCCAAGACAAAAGAGCTTTCGGGCTATCTAAAGCGCTACGCCGCGCTTGTTTCAAGCGGGGCAAAGGGCGCCATACTGAATTGAGGCCGCTATGCTTGATTTAGAAACCCTTCCCGTAAAGCTGCGCTCCCTCTGTATTTTCAGGGATATTTTAAAGGATCCCGTTATAGAGGCCCTCTGCGCGTATCTTGACTCGGACGGCGAGACCGCCGATTCCGTCAGCCTTTACTGCGAATTTGTCTCGCGGCTTTATAAGACCGGCCGCAGCGACTTTTCAAAGTATGTTTTAGAGCTTATGCGCTGCTGCGACAACCCGATAGTCCGCAAGATAGGCGAAAAAAAGGCGGTCAAGGAAGTCCTGACCGCGAGCGCCGACTACGAGCTTAAAATCCTCACAGACCTGAGCTCCCTCACCCCTAAAAAGCTGCGCTCCGACCTCGAATACGAAGGTCCTCTGCCCGAATGGACGGTATCCAAGATCGACATGGCCGAGGAGTTCCGCACGCAGGTAGAAAACATATCAAAACACGGCTACGGGATATTTGCAAAGTACCGCGCGTTCATGCTCGACGGCAGGACGATAGTTCCGATAAAGGCGCCGGACACCGTAAGGCTCGATTCCCTCATAGGGTATCAGCGCGAGAAAAAGCTGATAATCGACAACACCCGCGCGCTTTTAAACGGCAAACCCGCCGCGAATATACTTCTGACGGGCGACGCCGGAACGGGAAAATCATCGACGGTAAAGGCGGTAGTAAACGAGCTTGCCGAGGAGGGTCTGAGAATCCTCGAGCTGAAAAAGGAACAGCTTCACTTTTTGCCGGATATCCTCTCGGAGCTTAACCGCAACCCGCTGAGGTTTATAATCTTTATAGACGATCTCTCGTTTACGCAGAACGACGACAACTTCTCGGCGCTGAAGGCTATGCTCGAAGGCTCGGTATCGGCAAAGGCGCAGAACGTGGTCATTTATGCGACGTCTAACCGCCGCCACCTTATCAAGGAAAAATTCTCTGACCGCGACGGCGACGACGTTCACCGCACCGACACCATGCAGGAAACGGTCTCGCTATCGGAGCGCTTCGGGCTTCATATCACATTCAGCCGGCCCGACAGGCAGACCTACCTCGACATCGTAAAACACATTCTCGACGAGAGCGGCATAGGCTACGACCCCGAAAAGCTTGAAACCTCCGCAGAACGCTTCGCGCTTACCCGCGCAAGCCGTTCGGCAAGGGCGGCAAAGCAGTTTGCCGACAGCGTTATTTCCGGGGCGGAAGACGTAATATGAAATTTATGGGGAATCCCGGACGGGTTCCCCATATACCCCTCCTGCATCGCCTGCGCAATGCTCACGCTTCACAAGCCTTGTAAAACTATTTTGCTTGTGAAGCTGCGGCGATTAAGGTATAAAAATCGCGGCAAAGCCCCGATTTTTATGATTTTTTAAATCATGCCCCGAATGGGTTCCCTATATACCCCGCAGCTAATAATCACAAAAATAATCTCCGGTGAAGGCCACCGGAGATTTTGTTTTACATATGGTAGTGAGAGCTGAGGTCGTCGGGCGCTCTGTCTCTGCCGCTCGAGATGGGCGCAAAGCCCTCCTCGATCATATCGAGCATATGCGGAACTATGTTCGGGTCGAGCTGGGTGCCGCTTACGCGCTTAAGCTCATCTTCGATAACCTCGCGGGTGAGCGCCTTGCGGTAGGGCCTGTCGCTCGACATCGCGTCGTAGGTGTCGGCAACGCCTATTATCCTCGCGATAAGCGGTATCTCGTCGCCCTTTAAGCCGCTGTTGTAGCCCTTGCCGTCTATTCTCTCGTGATGGTACTTCGCGCCGTCGGCTATGCCCTCTATCGCGGTAAATTCCTTCAGAATTTCGCCGCCTATCTTCGGGTGATTCTGAATTATCTGCCGCTCCTCGTCGGTTAATTTGCCCGGCTTATTCAAAACGCTGTCGGGTATGCCTATCTTGCCTATGTCGTGCAAAAGCGCTATGTAGTAGATCTTCTCCTGAACCGCGTCGTCTAAGTTCATTCTCTTTGCAAGCTCGCGGGAATACTCCGCGACTCTTAAGGAATGTCCGTTGGTGTAGCGATCCTTTGCGTCTATCGAGCGGGCAAAGGTCTGCAGCGACTGTTCGACTATGCTGCGGTACTCCTTCTGGCGGCGCTTCATCGATTTTATCTTAAACGACGCCAAAAGCGCAACTATACCCGCCGCGGCAAGTATTCCGAAAATTATCGCCGCAGCCATAAAGCCGGTGTGTTCGTAGAGCTTTTTGTCCTTGATGATCTTCAGCGATACCTCGGCGCTGTTGCCGGGGTTTCCTACCTCATAGACCGAGGCGGTAAAGTTATATTCGCCGCCCGGGAGGTTTGTATAGCTAACCTCGGCGTTGGCGTCGCCGTATACGGTAGACGGCCCGCGGTCGAATCCCTCAAGGCAGTATTCTATTGCGATATCGGTGGTGCCGGCGTAGGTGAGGGCGGAAAAATCTACGGATATTCTGCCCGCGTCGCTTTTTAGGCGTATCTCCGAAACGGGATTCTGAATTTCTTCTCCGTCGACGTTCACGCCGTTGATTATAATTCCGTGAAGGACGTTTGAAACGCTCTCGAACCCGAAAACGCTTATGCCGCTTCGGGTTGCAATATAAAGCTCGCCGGTGTCGGGGTCGGTCCAGTTCCAGGTGTTCGCGTTCAAAGACCCGGAGAGGCCGTGTTCAAAGCCGTACTTTTTAGGTATTGCCTCCTCGGGGTGATCGGACAAAAGTTCGCCGCGCTCAAAGGCCATTATTCCGTTGTTCTGCAAGATCCAGAGTCTGCCGTCGCGGAGAGTAAAGTCGAAAATGCTTCCGGCGCCTTTGGCTATCTCTATCTTTCTGAAGCCGTCATCGTTCCAGTAGTAAAGCGACGAACCCGCGCTTATAAAGCAGCCCCCGCCCTCGGCGTCGGGCTCCATTCTCAGCACAACGCCCTCCGAAAGGCCCTCGTCAAAGCCGTGGTTAATAACCTCGCCGTCCTTTATTTCGTAGATCCCTCCGCCGTCTGAGCCGACAAGCACCGAACCATCGGGCGACTCGATTATGCAGAGGACAGAGGTCGTGGAAAGACCCTTATCTGCGCCGTAGCTCTCGGCGACTTCGCCGTCTCTTATTATGTTGAGGCCCTCCTGAGTTCCTACCGCTATTCCGCCGTCGGAAAGCTCGTAAAGGGTCCTCGCGTTGGTGCTCAAAAGCCCGCTCGAGGTGTCAAAGGAACGCGTCTGCCCGGTAACGGGGTTATGGCATACCACAGAATCGTGGGTCGAATACGCCGCCGCCCATATGTTTCCGCTGCTGTCCGAAAGCAGACATCTTACCCTTACGCCCTCAAAAAGCTTAGTGAAGTCGTCGCTTACGGCGTTCCAGTTTTCATCAAAGCACATAAGGCCGCTGTCGGTCGCGACATATATGTAGCCGCCCTGCTTTGCAACGGCGTTCAAGGATATCCCCGAGAGCTTTTCAGCGCCGGGGGTCTCAAAATATCCCCTTGTGTACTTGATTATCCCGTAGGCGGTAGAGGCGAGCCAGACGTTGCCCTCGTAATCTACGCAGCCGCTGTTAAGCGACGCCGCGCATTCGTCCTCGGAAAAATCGGACACCCTGCCGTCGGGATATATTACGCACGCCCCGATATTTCCGCAGACTACCATGCTGCCGTCGGGGGAGGTCCTTATTGAGTTATGGGTGTTTACCGCCTCGGTGACTTTATACTCGATGTCAAAATCGGCGGGGTCGAGGCTGTCGGAATCAAAGCTAAGGATAGCAAGGGTGTTTGTCGCCGAGCCGAGCCATATCCTGCCCTCGGAATCGCTTTCAAGGCAGTAGGTAGGTATAATGCCGTTGTCGGTAGTTACAAGCGCTCCGGGAACGCTGTTTTTGGTCATGTCGAAGAAATCCTCCGAGCCGTAGGACTTAAGCTCGACCCTGCCGTCGGTGACGACGCAAACGCCGGCGTTGAGAGCGCCCCACACCCTGCCGAACGAATCAACGCCGATGGAATAAACCGTTCCGCCAACAGAATGTTCGCCGGATATAGGGCTTAACACGCCGTCCGAAATATATGCCATGCCCGAATTTGAGGCGACGTAGATAGTTCCGGACTTATCCTCGGAAAAATCACGGATACACAAAAACGAGTTTTCATCGGCGTTCTCAACAGGGGTTATGACGCCGTTTTCCATGTAAAATACGCCGGCGTCGTTGGTGCCTATCCAGAGGCGGCCGGAGGCGTCCTGATGAAGCGCGCGTATCGACGACGAGGGGATCGCCCCCTCGATGCTGAAATTGCGGAACGAGGAGCCGTCATATCTTATAAGACCGCCGTAGGAGCCTATCCAGATATAACCGTCGCGGGTCTGAATGACCTCGTTGGCCTCGCCGGTCGGCAGGCCGTTTGATTCGTTGTAGAGCGTGACGACATGGGGGAATTCGTTGTGCGCCGCGCAGATGGGCAAACTTAGGGTCAGAGAAGCGATAATGACCGCTGCAAAAGCGACACATATGCGTTTCAGAGTCATACAAAAACTGTCCTTCCTTATTATATCGGGCTATATTCCTGATTTTGCTATATACTTTTTGAGAGCCTCAAAAGTCTCGTCGGAGATATCGTGCTCGATCTTGCAGGCGTCCTCTGAGGCGCGTTCGGCGCTGACGCCTATATCCTCAAAAAACGAGGTGAGAACTCTGTGGCGCTCGTAGGTCCTCTCGGCAACGTATCTGCCCTCGTCGGTGAGGGTTATATACCCGTCGCGGTCGACAAGGATATATCCGCCGTTTTTCAATATCCCGACCGCGCGCGAAACGCTCGGCTTTGAGTAGCCCATCTCCTCGCAGACGTCGATAGAGCGCACGCCCGAAAGCTTCTTTGAGAGAATAAGTATCGTTTCAAGATACATCTCGCCCGATTCCTGAAGACTCATTTCAAGCCCTCCTTTTCCGATATTTCATATTCCATTATAGTTTATCATACCCGCGGGGAAATTTCAAGCCTTTTTGGGGAAAAAGCCGTTAGATGATAGGTGTTAGATGGTTAGAAGATAGAGCGCCTTACTGTGAGCAATAGTGACAGAGTGCGGCTACAACACATTGACAAAAAGGTATTCGCGGCGGTGCCGCTCATGCTATTAGAGCGTTAGAAGATAGATGTATAGAAGATAGAACGCTCTCTTGGGAACGGATGTTACAGAGTGCGACGCAGTTGCCCAGTTGTAAAAAGGTATTCGCTTCGCTCATGCTATTTTAAATGAACCGGTTGATTGTACGCCATTCATGGAAAGGCAGAACAGCGTGCCGCTACCGGGAAAGCAAGGTATTCGCTTACCCTGATATTATCCGCACCCTCGAGACCCCATCAACTAACTACTAATAACTACTCTCTAACAACTATCCGCTCATGCTATTTGAATCACCCCTCCCCTGACCCCTCCCCTCGAGGGGAGGGGAACGCTCTCAGGAACCTCTCTGCGTAGCCGCACCCCGGGCGAAGCCCCGGCGGCCCTCCGGGTCGCCGCAGCGCGCCTGCGGCGCGCTGGCCCCGCGCTGCGCGCGGGGCGGGCTTCGCCCGGGGCGGCGGCAGAGAACAGAGGTCAGAGATCATATATCAGACCCGGCAGGACAAGGGCAGCGGTCAGCAGGGTACTTGCGTTATGCGCAGAAGGCACCGGCAACAGCGGCAGAGACTCCTGGCATGCCCCTCGCCCTGATCATTCCGCAAGCCCGGTAAAAGCTTTTCTAACATCTATCTTCTAATATCTATCTTCTATGAGCCCTTTGGCCACATTTCCCTCCGCCGATTCGGTTGACATCGCCCGGAAATGGTGTTATACTTATATTAAGTACGTATTCCGCATGCATAAAATGTCGAAAACTGACGGGAGGCTTGGCTATGAATCTGCCGCTGGCGCTTGCGTTTCTGTTTTTTATAGGATCCGTCTTCGGGTGGGTGCTCGAACTTTTCTACCGCCGCTTCTTTTCGGGCGCAAACCCCGAGCGAAAATGGATAAACCCCGGCTTCTGCGTGGGTCCGTACCTGCCGCTTTACGGCTCGGGGCTCTGCATTCTCTTCCTGCTCGCTTTGCTTGAAGATAAATTCACCGTCCAGAACCCGACGCTGAAAAAGCTCATACTCTTTGTTATCATGGCCGTATGCATGACCGTCATAGAATATATCGCCGGAATAGTCAGCCTCAAGTGTTTCAATTTAAGGCTCTGGGATTACCGCTCACAGTGGGGAAATATTCAGGGGATAATCTGCCCGAAGTTTTCCCTCGCCTGGGCGATAATGGGCGCGGGCTACTACTTTTTGATCCACCCTCATATTCTCGGCGCGCTCGAGTGGCTCTCAAAAAACCTCGCCTTTTCCTTCTTCATCGGCCTGTTTTTCGGCGTATTCATAATCGACGTATGCTACTCGGCGGGTATCGTCATGAAGATACGCAAGTTTGCCGCCGAAAACAACGTAATCGTAAGATACGAAAACCTCAAATCACATATCCGCAGCTTCCACGACAAAAACTCCCTGCGTTCAAGCTTCTTCCTCGCTCTTAAGTCTGAAAGAAACCTCGCCGATCACCTCCGTGATATCCGCGAGAAGCTTGAAAAGCTCGATAAGCGCAGCTGAACCATATTTTAAGAAAGGAAAGTAAAATGAGAAACTTAAAAGCCGGTATCGACGTAGGCTCAACTACCGTCAAACTCGTTTTGCTGAACGAACAGGGCGATATCCTGTTCGGAATATACAGGCGCCATTGCGCCCACATTCAGGAGACCCTTGCGGAACTCCTTAAAGAGGCCGAAAAATCTGTCGGAGAGGCAAGCCTCACCGTCGGGATAACCGGGTCGGGATCGATAAACCTCGGCAAGGCGCTCAAAATACCCTTTGTCCAGGAGGTCGCCGCGGTGGCGTCGGCCCTTGAAAAAACCGCGCCCCAGACCGATGTTGCAATAGAACTCGGCGGCGAGGACGCAAAGATCATCTACTTCCGCGGAGGACTCGACGAGCGTATGAACGGCGTTTGCGCCGGCGGAACAGGCTCGTTTATCGACCAGATGGCGGCGCTTTTGCAGACCGACGCCGAGGGTCTCAACAACGAGGCGAAAAACTATAAGGAGATATACCCGATAGCCGCCCGGTGCGGAGTTTTTGCAAAGACCGACATTCAGCCGCTTATAAACGAGG
>CANRHA010000053.1 GCA_947630315.1 uncultured Clostridia bacterium | reverse complement strand
CCGTAGCCCGGGGCGGTATGAACGCAGCCGGTACCGCTGTCAAGAGTGACGTGATCGCCTACGATGACCAAAGAGGTGCGCGGCATGAACGGGTGCTGAGCGGTGCAGTATTCAAGCTCTTTGCCGGTGAAGGAACCTACGGTGGTGTAGTCGGTGATGCCGGCGGCCTTGAGGGTAGGCTCAATAAGCTCGCGCGCCATTATATAGTTTTCGCCGTTGGCCTGAACTACCGTGTATTCGTAATCGGGGCCGAGGCAGATAGCAAGGTTGCCCGGGAGGGTCCAGGTCGTAGTCGTCCAAATTACGAAGTATGTTTTATCGAGGTCTATGCCGAGATTTGAGAGCACTCCCCTGTCGTCGACGACCTTGAATTTTACATATACCGAGTAGCAGGGGTCGTCCTGATACTCTATTTCTGCTTCGGCAAGGGCGGTCTGGCAGTCGGGGCACCAGTAAACGGGCTTCAGGCCCTTATAGATGAACCCTTTTTTCGCCATCTCTCCGAAGACCTCTATCTGTCTTGCCTCAAATTCGGGCTTAAGGGTCAGATACGGGTCCTTGAAGTCTCCCAAAACGCCGAGGCGCTTGAACTGATCTCTCTGAGAGGAGACGTATGAAAGAGCAAACTCGCGACAATGCTTTCTGAGTTCGAGCGGAGGAATGGCGCCGTTTTCAACGCCGATGGATTTCATAGCCTTAAGCTCGGTGGGGAGTCCGTGGGTGTCCCAGCCGGGAACATAAGGCGCGCAGTATCCGCTCATATTCTTCTGCTTTACGATTATATCCTTAAGGACCTTATTCAGCGCGGTTCCGAGGTGGATATCGCCGTTTGCGTACGGAGGCCCGTCATGAAGAATATAGGTAGGCTTGCCCTCGTTTTTCTTTAGAATCTTTTCATAAAGACCGCTTTTATCCCATTCTTCGACCATTCCCGGCTCTTTAGTCGGCAGATTTCCCCTCATGGGGTAATCGGTCTCGGGGAGATTAAGGGTCTTGTTATAGTCCTGTGGCATCTGTCACAAGTCTCCTTTCGTTGTATGTATGGCTTAGTTGTTGGAATTATTGTGCTGCCCGAATTTAAGCTCGTCGGCAGAGTAATTCTGCCTCTTGAAGCCCTGGAACGAGAACCCGGAATTATCCGAAGAAGCTGCGGTTTTGACTTCCTTCTTTTCTTCTTTTACAGGCTCCGGCTCGGGCTTAGGCTCGGGGGCCGGCTCGGGTTCGGTGTTGAGAATATTTTCTATCTGCTCGTCGGTGAGCTCGGGAAGTGAAACCGCAAGCTTTACCTGTTCGTCAAGTATCAAAAGAAGCCTGCGCTTGAACTCGGTGACCTCTTTTTTGAGGGAGTTGAGCTTTTCGGCCTGCATCTCGCGCTGGGTCTTTGAAGCGGCCTCGACGGCGGCGAGCTTGTCGTTCTCGGCCCTTATTGCAGAGGCTACCTTTTCGATCTCGCTGCGCTTTAGGGCGTCGCAGTCGTTCTTTATGTCGGCAAGAACTGCGTCGCGCTTTGCCTGGGCCTCGGATAAAATTCTCTCAGCCTCTTCCTTTGCCTCGGCGACTATCCTGTTGCCCTGCTTCTGCGCAACCAAAAGAGCATCGCGTATAGCGTCCTCATCGCTGCGGTACTCGTTTATCTTTTCAACGAGCTTGACGATTTTCATCTCGTTTTCTTCCTTGTCCTTTATCTCCTTGGCGTAGGCGATAGCCACGTCGCGAAGATACTCCTCGACTTCCTCTGGCTTATAGCCGGCGGCAGACTTGGAAAACTTTTTGTTGGAAATCTCCTGCGGATTCATGTTTGTACCTCCTCATGAAAAATTTATCTGAATTTACGAATCGTTATAAAAATTCTGTCTTTTCTTGACTGCCCTCCGACCTCGGAAAGCTCTATTTTTCCGAACCCGCGCGCAGAAAACCTATCCCCCTCCGAAGCTTTATCAGACGGGCTGAAGGTTTCGACGCGGTTATGCATAACGCCCTTTGTGCGTATGAGTTCGGCGGCCTTCTCGCGAGAGAGGCGGAACCCGCTTGAAATCACAGCGTCAAGCCTTAAGGAAGCAACGGTAGAATGTATCTCGTCATATTCCTGAGGCGGAATATCCTTTTCGGAGAAATCCTCCGTGACCTTAACGCCGCAGCTTCCGACCTTGGTTATTTCCTTTACCAGCGGCAGGGCGGTATCGATTACAAACACGGCGGCCCTTGATTTTCCGACGAGGATATCTCCCAAAAGCTCGCGCTTTATACCTAACGACATAAGCGAGCCGAGGAAGTCGCGGTGGGAAAGCCCCGCGCCCTCGGGATAGTTGAACACTACCGCTGAAAAGGGAACGCCGCTGAGCGCGGCATCCTCATCTGAAAATGCAATTATCCGCCTTTCGGCATAAGGGTACCCGCCGAGCGTACAGAAAACTCCGCCCCATGCCGACTTCAAGGCAGCCTCACATACTGAAAGCTGCCTGTCGTCTAAAAAGGTTGAATAAAGCGTTCTGTAGCTCTGCTCGCTTCGCTTGGCAATATCAAGAATATGCCTTACAAGGAGCTTGTCCTCGGGATCGGCAATAAAATGACTCACCTTAGCTTAGAAGCTGTAGCCGTTGTTTTCAAGCTCGCTCATGAGGTCTACGCCGCTGAAACCTACGCTCTTGGGCATAATTACAAAGGTTTTCTGCGCGGTCATTTTTATGGTGGCCTCATTTGCGTAGGCTACGCCCGAAAGAAAGTCCATGATGCGCTTTGCGTCGTCGGCCTTAACCTGTTCGAGGTTCAGAAGAACAGTCTTCTGATGGTTGAGGTCGTCGCCTATCGACTTAACTTCCGAGAAGTCGGTGGGGCGCGCCAAAACGATCTGAACCGTAGCGGTGGTGTTGATCTTAACCTCGCGGTTGCGGCGCTCCTCGGCTACGTCTACCGTCTGAGCGGTATCTTCGTAGATGGGCTGGTACTCGTTGTCTTCTTCCTCGCCCAGAAGGAATCCTTTTACAGAATCAAGAAAGCTCATAATAATCCTCCATCTTCATCTTTATATCCTAAATAATCAAGATACTATAAATCCATCATATACTTATTATCTTATATTTGCGCCGAATTGTCAAGCTTTTATCATGATTTTTTATCAAAATTATGTCGTTTGAGAGGCTGCGGCGGCGCCTGTCGGGGCTTCGGTGCCCTCGACCGGCGCTTCGGTGGTTCCATCAGAGGCCGGAGCCGTGACTTCCGGGGCGGTTGTTGCCTCCGTGGGCTCGGGCGGCGTCTCATCGCCTGCATCGGTACCGTCTCCCGGGGATATAGCCGAGATAGGGTCAATAACTATGCGGTCATACAGGTTGAGATACTCGCTGTCGGAGGTATTTTCCGATAAAACGTAGTCGTCGCCCTCGTAGATGACCTTAAGCTTTTTGAACTCCACCTTTTCGCCTACCATGACGTAAACGCCCTTATCCGCGCCGACAAACCTTATTGCAACGCGCGGCGCCCTGATGCCCGTCTCCTCGACAAAGGTAAGCTCAACGTCGGCCACGCGGCTCCTTGCAAGCTCGCTGTCAAGCTCGTCGCAGCTGATTATGATGATCGCCTCGTTGCCGTTGCCGGTCGGGGTAATGCTCTCGACAAAAACGGTATGGGTCTCCTCGGAAGAATCTATAGAAAATTGCAGTTCCTCGTTCACAAAGTACCTGTCCGCAACGTCGATTATGCCGACCATCTTCCAGGAATAGCTGTTGAAGACCTTTCCTACTGCGTTGTTGTGAGAAGCCGTGGTCTTGTCGGGGTGAGCGATAATGTCCTTTATCTGATCTACCGTCATATCGCCGATATTTTCAAGCTTAAGCTCGTTTTCGTAGCCGTCGACTACCGATGTGAAATACCCGGCGCTGGTGGTGTTGATGGTTGCTATAGGCTCTTTTAACGCGGCGTTTAGGTTGTCAAGCTCCGCCGTAAGCTCGGCTATTCTCTCGCTGTAGTCGCTCTCGATGTTAGAGGCGATGTTGTATATATTCATCAGCTTGAGCATTTCAAGGCTGTCGTCATAAACGCTGTCAAGCTCGCCCTCCGTGAGATTCAGCAGGAGATTTTTGTAGCTTTCCGCAACCTGCTTGTTGATAAATTCGGGCTGAGCGTAATCGGTGGTGCCGGGGTCCTGCGCCCTGCGGAGGTTTTCAAGCTCCTCGGTAAGCCGATCTATGCGGTACCTGTTGAAAACCTGGGTGTATGAATCGTATATTCTCGCTATGGTGGAATCCTTTGAAAGGCGGGCACCGTCGCTCACGGCGTAGTTCATAACGCCCTCGTCGAGCCGCTGAGAGTATATTACCGTCTCGTCTCTTACGATCACCCCGGTAAAGCTGATGCTCTCTTTACATGTATATAACACCGCGTCCTGAGTATTTTCGCTGCCGTGAACGCTGAGGTATATCTGTGAAGCAATAAGCGCAAACACGCACAGTACTATCAGCGCCATAAGCAGCGCGTCGCGCAGTCTTCTTAAGCGTATACTCATTTAATCCTCCTTATCAAGGTGTTCTCTAACCGCCTTTTCCGCCTCGTCGGCAAGCTTTTCAAACGTGCCCAAGGCGTCCGGGTGGAGCCTTATTGCGGGCTCGTTCCGCTTGAACCAGGTTATCTGGCGCTTTGCGTAGCGCCGAGTCGACTGTTTCAGCTGGGCTATGCAGCTTTCAAGCGAAGCCTCGCCGTTAAAGTACGGCAGAAGCTCTTTATAGCCTATCGCCTGACGCGAAGTTTTGAGGCCGCCGCTTTTCAATACCCTTTCGGCCTCGCTTATAAGCCCGCGCTCAACCATTTCATCTACCCGCCGGTCGATCCTTTTGTAAAGCTCCTCGCGGTCAAAGTAATCAAGCACCAGATAGCAGACGTCATAGGGGCTTTCTGCGGCCCTGCTGTTTTTTATCTGCTCGCTCATCGTAACGCCGGTCTCGCGGTATATCTCTATCGCCCTGATTATTCGGGCCAGGTTGTTTTCATGAAGCCTGCCGGCGGTCTCGGGGTCAAATTCCCGGAGCATCTCCAAAAGATACCCGCCGCCTTTTTCATCGGCCAGGGCTTTCAGTTCGTCTCTAACGCCGGTTTTTGTACATGTTTTTTCAAAAGAAATATTGTTGATGAATGAATCGATATAAAGCCCGGTTCCGCCGCAGATTATGGGCAGCCTGTTTTTTGAGGATATCTCCCCTGCCGCCTCTTTTGCAAGCCTGACAAAATCGGCGACCGAAAACTCCTCGCCGGGGTCCAGAAAATCGGTGAGATAATGCTTTATCCCCCTCATCTCCTCCGGAGTGGGCTTTGCCGTGGCGATGTCCATGGTCTTATATATCTGCATGGAATCGGCGCAGATTATCTCCCCACCGAGCCTTACGGCAAGCTCTACCGCCAAAGATGTCTTTCCCGAAGCGGTCGGTCCCGCGACAACTACGATTTTAAGCCTGCTCATATTACCCTCTTAAACAGCTTGTCCAGCTCGTATTTTGAGAACTTTGCGGCTACCGGTCTGCCGTGAGGGCAGTAGCGTATGTTCTTTTCTATCACAAGCTTTGCAAGGTAGTCAAGCTCCTCTATTGCGGATTGGATATTCCCCTTTATTGATGCCTTGCAGGCTACCGAATGGTAAAGCTCGTCAAAGATGCTTTCAAAATCGCAGTAGCCGCTGTCGGCAAGCCTTTCGGAAAGCTCTACCAAAACATCGAGCGGGTCGTCTTCGGTAAGAAGCATCGGTATTCCCGTTACGCTAATAAGCGGAGCCTTCAGCATTTTTATCTCAAACCCGAAGCGGTCAAAGATTTTAAGCTGCTCGGCTATTGCGGCATGGCCCCTATGCGAAAGGCTTACCGTGGCGGGGCTTAAAAGCGTCTGCATTTCAACGCGGGCTTCGCCGCTTTTTAAGGTGTCGAAGTTGAATCTCTCATGCGCGGCGTGCTTGTCTATAAGATACATATCCTCGCCGCGCTGGGCTACTATATATGTCTTGAAGACCTCCCCGATGGCGTGGATCTCCTCTTCCTCGCGCTTCGGGGCGATCTCGGCGTTTTCCTTAAGCTCGCTCGGCGCTTCATCGAGCGGATCAAACTTATTTACATATTTAAACGCTATCTTCTTGCCGGTATCGGCGGCGGTGACGGTTCGCTCCTGAGGCTCTTCGTCAAAGAAGTTGAAAATGTTGCTGTCGCCGGGAAATCTCTTTATTGCCGCGGGTTTTTTAGGCTCCGAGGCCAAAGTTACCGGCGGCGAAGCAAAGCTCAGCTGCTCGGCGGGCTTTTCGGGCTGGGCGAATATCTCCTCCTCGGTGAGCACCTTTTTCGGCCTTATGACCATATCCGCTATCGCGTCGGGCGTGCTGTCGCTGGTCATCAGAGTGTTTTTAACGCCGAAGTATATCGCGTCAAAAATCGGCTTAGGGTCGCTGAATCTTATTTCGGCCTTTGTCGGGTGGGTGTTTACATCCGTCGTGGCGGGGTCTACGCTTATCATCAGCACACAGCCGGGAAATTTTCCGACCATGATTATATTGCGGTAGGCTTCCTCGATCGCGGCGGTGAATATCTGTGAGCGCACGCTGCGGTTATTTACAAAGAAATACTGAAAGGCGCGGTTGGCCTTTGATTGCAGCGGCTTAGTTACACAGCCTCGCACGCTTACGCCGTTCAAGCTGTATTCAACAGGCAGAACTGTATTATAAAACGCCCCGCCCAAAACCGAATACACCGCCGACATTATCTGGCCGTCGCCGCTTGTTATCATCTCGTTGCGGTTATCTCTTATAAATTTAAATGATATCTCGGGGTGTGAAAGCGCAAGCTTAGTCACGATATTCGCGACCGCGTTGCCCTCGGTCACGTCCTTGCCCAAAAATTTCAGCCTTGCGGGAACGTTGTAAAAAAGCTCCCTTACGACTATCGTGGTGCCGTCCGGGCAGCCGCATTCTTCAAGCTCTACCCTCTCGCCGCCCTCGACAACATATCTGTAACCCACCTCGTTGTTGCGGCATTTCGACATTGTTTCCACCCTTGAAACCGCGCATATCGAGGCAAGAGCCTCGCCGCGAAAGCCGAGGGTGAAAACTGAGTTTAAATCCCTGGCCTCTTTTATCTTTGATGTAGCATGGCGCAAAAACGCGCTTATCATATCGTCCTGGGCGATGCCGCAGCCGTTATCGGTGACGCGCATATAGGTTTTTCCGCCTTTTTTTATCTCTACGGTTATAGAGGTTGCCCCGGCGTCTATTGAATTTTCGACAAGCTCTTTTATAACGCTCGCGGGTTTTTCAATGACCTCGCCCGCCGCTATCTGCTCGCAGACGCTGCGGTCAAGTAGATGAATACAGCCCAAGCCGGGCACCTCCTTAAATACTCGTGATTATCTCGGAAACAAGCTCCCTGAGTTCGCTGTCGGAAAGCTCGTCTATATTTGTTTTTCTCAGCCTGTTAAGAGCGTCGCTTTCGCTTATGCCCTCAAAGGATATCTGATCCTGCTTTTCGTCGGTCATGGCGGAGCTTTGCTTGACTTCAAGGGTCGAGAGTATCTCCCTTGCGCGGTTCACAAGCTTTTTGGGCAGCCCGGCAAGCTTGGCCACTTCAATGCCGTAGCTTTCGTCTACCCCGCCGCGGACTATCTTTCGCAGGAATCTCACGCCGTCGCCGCTTCTTTTAACGGCAACGCTGTAGTTCAGAACGCCGTCCACCTCGTTTTCAAGCTCTATAAGCTCGTGATAATGGGTGGCAAAAAGCGTCTTGCAGCCTATTATCTTCGGGTCGGCTATATATTCCGCAACGGACCTCGCTATGCTTATTCCGTCGTAGGTCGAGGTTCCCCTGCCTACTTCATCTAAAATAACAAGGCTGTTTTTGGTTGCATACTTAACTATATCGGCGACCTCGCTCATCTCCACCATGAACGTTGACTGCCCGGCGGTGAGGTCGTCCGAGGCGCCTACTCTTGTGAAGATCTGATCGACGACCGATATTTTTGCGTAATCGGCGGGAACAAAGCAGCCTATCTGGGCCATCAGCACAATAAGCGCTACCTGGCGCATATAGGTAGATTTTCCCGACATGTTCGGCCCGGTGATGATCGCCATGCGGTTCGTCGAGAGATCGAGATAGGTGTCGTTAGGAACAAAAAGCTCGTCCTCGAGGGTCAGTTCAACTACCGGGTGTCTGCCGTTTTTGATGTTTATAACGCCGTCGATCGCGATCTCGGGCTTTGTGTAGTTATTTGAAAGCGCGACAGACGCAAACGAACAGAGAACATCTGCCGTTGCAAGAGCCACCGAAGTCCTCTGGACCTCGTCCAGGCGGTCGGCGCAGAACTGGCGTATTTCGGCAAAAATTTCCGCTTCAAGCTGAGATATCTTCTCGGTCGCACCGAGTATCATCTCCTCGGTGTTCTTAAGCTCCTCGGTGACGAACCTTTCGGCGTTTGCAAGGGTCTGCTTTCTTATGTAGTCCTTAGGAACAAGGTCATAGTAGGAGCGCGTGACCTCGATATAGTACCCGAAAACGCGGTTGTAGCCGATTTTGAGGTTTCTTATGCCGGTGCGCTCGCGTTCTCGCTCAACAATTTCCTGAATTATTCCCTCGCCGTTGTTTCTGATATTTCTCAAGCCGTCAAGCTCGCTGTTAAAGCCGTCGCGGATTATCCCGCCGTCCTTTGCCCCTACCGGCGGATCGTCGGCGATGGCGTTTTCTATCAGGCTTTTTATCTCGCTAAGCGGGGAGATCTCGGCGTTAAGCTCACATAGAAGCTTTGATTTGAACCCGTCAAGCTGCCGCTTGATATCGGGAAGCTTCTGCGCGGTGAATAGCAGGGCTTTTAAGTCCTGGGGCGAGGCGGTTTTGTACATGACCCTCGTCATCAGGCGTTCAAGATCGTACACGCCGCCCAAAAGCTCGGTCAAGATCCCGAGGACGGGGCCGCTCTGCGTAAGCTCTTCAACGGCGTCAAGGCGGGAGATTATGCGGTAGGGGCTTAAAAGCGGCTGCTCAACAAAGGAACGCAGCATTCTGCGGCCCATCGAGGTCTTTGTCTTGTCGATGACCCAAAGCAAAGAGCCGCGCTTTTCGCCGGTGCGCATGGTTTTTATTATCTCGAGGTTCGTCCTTGCGGTGTATCCGAGCTGCATGACCTGTTCGCCGTCGTGAAGCTCTATTTTTGAAAACCTTCCCACGGCTACCTTCTGCGTATCGCTTATATAGCCGCAAAGCGCCGCGACGGCGCACAAAGCCGGGTCGTCCTCAGAAAGGCCGACGCTCTCTATGCTTTCCGCTGAAAACTGCTTTAAGATGTCCTCGCGCTTGGCGTATGGGTCGAAGCTGTTCTCGGGAAGCCCGGCGATGCCGGTTTTTAGCTTTGTTTTGATAAACTTTATAACGCTGTCGAGCGCAAGAAAGCCCGGCTGGCAGATTATCTCGGAGGGCGAGAACCTTGAAAGCAGCTCGGTGATCCGCTGATCGCGCTCCTTGCCGCTCGCCCTGAACATATGCGCCTCGCCGGTAGACATATCGGCAAAGCACAAAAATGCGTCGCTGCCCGAAAGATACACCGAGCAGAGCCAATTGTTCCGGCCCTCGTCGAGCATCGAGCTGTCGGTGAGGGTCC
>CANRHA010000052.1 GCA_947630315.1 uncultured Clostridia bacterium | reverse complement strand
GGTAAGCGGATACCTTATTACAAGGTAGGCGCGGGCGGCAATCTAATTACTGATATATCTGCGGTGGCCGCCCGCGCCGGATCACCCCTCCCCCTTCCAGCCTTTGCAGAAGCTCACAGGTTAGCAGTAACCCCCTCCCCTCGAGGGGAGGGGGCAGGGGGCGGGGTGATTCAAATAGTATGAGAAAATTTCCGCAAGGAAATTTGCGAATACCTTTTTATAGTGGGTGGACGCGCTTTGAATTACTTTATTATCCAAGGCGCACAATGAACTGGTTCATTTAAAATAGCATGAGCGAAGCGAATACCTTTCCGTCAAGTGTACGGCCGTCGCACTCTGTCACTCCCGCCCCAAGAGTGCGTTCTATCTTCTAATCATCTATCTTCTAACGCTCTAATAGCATGAGCAGCCCCGCCGCGAATCCCTTTTCATCAAGGTCATGTTGCCCTGCTCTGTTCCACCTACCTGTCGTGGAACGTTTCTGTCTTCTGACATCTGCCCTCTGTCTTCTAATCGCATGAGCAGCCCCGCCGCGAATACCTTTTCATCAGTCGGGCGGCGTTGCCCCGCTCTATTCCGTCCGCCCGATCGGAGCTTTTCCGCCCTCGCCCCCTACTTCATAACCTCCCCGTTATTCACCACCAGCGTGCTGTACAAAAACAGCGTATCCTTCCCGGAAAAGTCCACGAAGAACTTCAGGTTCGGGCTGGGCAGGTACCGTATATCTATCAGCGTTACCGTTTTGTACCCCTCGGCCAGAAGCGGCGCTATGCTCGAGCCGAAGCTGTCGCGGAAGATCACAAGCTCCCGGTCGGTCTCGGCGGCGGGATCGGTTATAACTATCAACGAGCGCGAGCCGTCAAGGAAGATCTCGTAGGGGTCGGTGCCGTCGGCGTTTTCAAGCTTGTAGACCCCTTCGGTTCCGTTTGTCTCGGCGTTGAAAACGCTTAACCCGTCTATATTTTTGTTTTTGAGATATATCATTCTCTCGCCCGGCAGGGGCAGGGCCGACTGTCCGTAGTACACCCCGTAAAACGGCTGTTCAAGCTCCGCCTGCTCGTATTCGCCCGAGATTTCCGTTCCCATTCCGGCGGCGAGGGTCTTTGCCGTATCGATTATCTTTTCCTGCCGCCAGTGGGTGTCGGTGCGGTAGTAGTCGTCAAGACTCAGCGTCGGGAAAATGTCGATGTACTCCGCGTAGGGCGCGCCCTCGGTCATCATTCCGACCATTTCGCCGTAATCGAGCCGAGGGTAAAAGCCGTCCGCCATAAAGTAGTTTTTGTCGGGGATCACCGAAAGATATACCTTCCCGCCCGAGTCCTTTAAGTATGTGTTGTAGATGTACTCCATGCGTTCAAGAACGTGATCGACGGCGTCGGTCTTTAAGGGGTATTCAAGCTTTGAGGCGTAGCCGTCTTTTAGGTAGATCTTATTTGAATCGAGCTGGCCGAACACATAGTATTCGCCTATCGATTTTACCCTTCTGAATCCGTCGCGCAGGGGGAACTGATCGGCGGAATAGGTCTCAAAATCGCTCATGAAGCTGCCGCTTAAAAGCGTCTCGGCCGAAAATTCCGGCATTTGCGCAAGCTTGCGCCGCTCCGATACCGACAGCGCGGAATCGGGCTGAATTATCCCCCATAGGCTCAGGCCGAATACCCATATTCCGCAGAGGGCGGCCACGGCTATATTTTTGATCTTTTTCATGACCTTTCCTCCTCAGAACCTGAAATACAAAAACGGGTTGAACGAGCCGTCGACCAGATACCCCGTACATACGGCGAGCAAAAGCACCAGTACCACAGGTTCGGCAACGCTTAAGACCTTTTCGCCGACAGGCTTTGCAGAAACCTTTTCACAGAGGGTTTTTACAAGCGGCGTCGAGCCGATCATTCCTATTATAAGGATGACCGCGTAGCTTCTGAGGTTATAAACCGCCTCGGACGAAACAAGCGGCAGGCCGCCGAAGCCGAACATCGCGCCTATATTTGCCCCGGCCTGGGCGAGCGAGGCGGAATCGAAGAGAACAAAGCTGACGGTTACAAAGAGTATCTTGTAAATATGCGGCAATATTTTAAGCTTTTCGAGCCGCTTAAGATACCACAGCTTTTCGGCCATCAGCAAAACCGCGAACAAAAGCCCCCAACATATAAACGTCCACGCCGCGCCGTGCCAGAAGCCGGTGAGCATCCAGACGGTCAGAATGTTAAAGAGCCAACGGGGCTTTGACACCCGGTTTCCGCCCATCGGGATATAAACGTAGTCTCTGAACCACGAGCCGAGGGTCATATGCCAGCGCCGCCAGAACTCGGTAGCGCTCTTTGATATGAACGGGTAGTTGAAGTTTTCGGGGAAGTCGAACCCGAATATCTTTCCGAGGCCGATGGCCATATCGGAATACCCCGAGAAGTCGAAGTATATGTGTATAGCGTAGGCCAAAGCGTAGAGCCACATATACAGCACCGAACGGCTGCCGGTGGCTTTGAACATCTCTATAAGCTCGCCGAGCTGGTTTGCAATAAGAACCTTTTTCGCAAGACCTATCACAAACCGCCTTGCGCCCGCCGCTGTTTTTTCAAGGGTGTGGGTGCGGCCGTTAAGCTGCTCGGCTATGTCGGAATACCTCACGATAGGCCCGGCTATGAGCTGCGGGAACATGGCGACATACGCCCCGAGGGAGATCGGGTTTTTCTGCGCGGGAACGCTCCCGCGGGAAACGTCGACGGTATAGCTTAATATCTGGAATGTGTAAAAGCTTATCCCTATAGGCAGAACTACCTTTAAAAGCGGCACCGAAAGCCCGGTTATCGCGTTGAAGTTTTCTATAAAGAAATCGGCGTACTTGCAATATACGAGCAGGCCAATGCTTATAATGCAGGAGAGCGCCGTCAGCAGGGCTTTGAGCTTCGGCTTTTTTCGGTATTTTTCGATCAGAAGCCCGAGCGCGTAGCCCTGTATGATAGATATGAGCATAAACCATATAAAACGCGGCTCGCCCCAAGCGTAGAAAATCAGGCTGAATATGAGCAGGACCGCGTTTTTCAGGAATTTCGGCGCTATAAAGTAGCATAGAAGCACCGCCGGCAGGAAGTAATAAAGAAAAGGTATGCTTGAAAAAACCATAATTATAAATCAAAGGTCGAATGGGGCATGTTGAATGTTGAATGTCAAAAATCAGGATTTATCGGGAAAAATCATCACGCGGGATCGTCGGGAACAGGGAAGGCAAAGGTGTTGTCGCCGCCGGCTTCGGACATATCCTCCTCAAACTCAACTACAGCGGAATCGCCGTAAAGGCCCGTAAGAGAATCCTTAAAAGCGTTTACTATATCGAGCGAGCCGTAGAACGCGACTACGTTTTTGCCGACCGCGATTATTTCAAGCTGTTCGGGCCAGCCGCACATATACGCGCGGTTCATAAGGTTGTCGCGGATCTCCTCGGAAAGAGACGATACGAGGTCAGCATCGCTGTCGGCGGGCTGGAGTATCTCGTAGGCCGCGCAGGAGAAGGAGTTGGCGTTGAGCATATGGCGAATGCAGGCGACCTGGCCTACGTTTGAAACCTCATTGGCGGGGAACCCGAAGTTGGTGTCAAGAGACTGAGCGTCCTCCTCGGTGGCGGTACTGTGAATGCCGGGGGCGTTTTCAACCTGGTTTTCCTCGTGATAATCGCCGCCGAACGCCATAGGCTTCATATCCTCGGGCATGTTGTTCCAGATGTTAGTAAGAAGATCGAGAGGGGTTTCAGCCTCCTCGGCTTCATCGTCGGAAGGAACAGCGGGGTCAACCGTTACATCAGCTACTTCCTCCTCGGGGAGCGGGGTCTCTGGGTGGACGATATCGCCCTCGGGGGTATCGTCGGTCGCGCCGCAGGCGGCAAGGGTCAGCGCCATGATCAGCGCAAGAAAGATCGCAAGAAATTTTTTCATTTTAAATTCTCCTTTTTATGTGATTTGCGTCTGCACATATAATACGCTTTTGCGGGGCAGAATATTGCGCGCGGGAAATTTTTCCGTGCTTAATCAGTATAACAGATTGGGGCGGGGTTGTCAAGGAGAGGGGCGGATGTGGCCATCAAGAAGATAGATGTTAGGTGTTAGGTGTTAGAACTTCAAGGTGACACCTTTAAACTCTAACATCTAATATCTAATATCTAATACCTATGAGGCCACATCCTGCCCTCTTGACATCTGGCGACAAGGTGATATAATAGATAAAAACGCAGAGAGGGCTTGGGCGGTTCAGCGGCGCAACGGCGTGCCGAGGGGCGCAGGCTCTTTTGTATAGGCGGTGATCTCTTGAATAAAAAAACTAAAATTATAAGCGCGGCGATCTTCGCGGTGCTTATCGCCCTTCTCCTCGTCGGGATAATCCTTACCCCCGGCGCCGAAAAGGAACCTATCAAGGACGCCATGCGCGACGGCGTTTTGCATGAGGACAACAAGATCGCACTGTTCGGACTCGAGGTAAACCCGGGGCTGATCTCCGCTTACGCCGTTTCGGCCTTGCTGATCCTCTTCGCCGCGGCGGTCCGGATATTCGCCGTGCCGAGGTTCACTCAGATACCCGGTAAGTTCCAGTCCGCGCTTGAAGCCGCGGTAGGTTATTTTTCGGGATTGGCCAGATCGAACAGCCCTCACCGCAACGGCTTTTTGGGCGCATATGTCTTTGCCGCGGGTTGCTATGTCGCAGTATCCACCGTTTTCGAGCTCTTCGGCATTCAGGCGGTGACGACGTCCGGCCGTTCGGTATCGCTTCCGGCGCCGCTCGCCGATATAAACGGCGCGATCGCCATGGGCGTCATGTCCTACGGGGTGATACTTATAAGCGGGATAATTTACGGCAAGGCAAGAGGAGCAGTGAACGCCCTTAAGGATTTTTCACTTCCGATATCCATGAGCTTCAGGCTGTTCGGCGCGCTCTTAAGCGGCGCGCTCGTTACCGATCTTGTATACCACTACCTGCCGCTGAGTTTTGTTCTGCCGTCGGTGGTGGCGGTGCTGTTCACCCTTCTCCATGCGATCATTCAGACCTACGTTTTAACAATGCTCGTCTCCGTCTTTTACGGCGAGAGCACCGAGCGTCACCCTAAAAAGATCAAACACTGAAAGGACGGTTTATATGAAATCTTTAAAGAAAATTTTTGCGGTGATCTTAGCGCTTGCCCTAATGCTTTCGCTTAGCTGCGTGGCTTTTGCCGAGGGGGCCGAGGCTTCGGAAAACGTCGTCCGCGATTATAAGGCGATAGCCGCGGCAATAATCATAGCCGTTGCGTCGGCGGCGGGCGCTATAGGCATGGCGATGACCATTATGAAGACTATAGACGGCATAGCCCGTCAGCCCGAGGCTTCGTCAAACATTCGCAGCGCCATGATGCTCGGCCTTGTATTTATCGAAACGGCGATCATCTACGCCCTTATAATTGCAATTCTCGTAGTATTCGTTCTTTAATGAAGGGAGGGCGCAAATATGCCGCTGAATATAGATCTACAGCAGATTTTATTACATATGCTGAACTTTGTTATTCTCTTCGCGGCACTCTGGTTCCTGCTTTATAAGCCGGTCAAGAAGTTTATGGACGACCGCGAAGCGTCATATAAAAAGGATCGCGACCTTGCCGCCGAAAAGCTTAAAACCGCCTCCGACGCCCTCGACAACCTCGACGCGGAGCTTAAAAAGAAAGAGGACGAGGCAAACCTTAAGCGCTCGGAAATTATCGCCGCGGCCCAAAAGTCGGCGCAGGAGAGGATAGACGAGGCCGAAAAGAAGGCGGAAAAAATCGTCGAGGACGCAACTCAGCAGGCCGAAGACATTCGCAAAAAGGCCGTAAAGCGCAGCTCTCAGGATATCTCGGAGCTTGCCGTCGAATCGGTTGAAAAGGCGGTAATGTCGAGCGCCTCAGAGGCTTTCGAGGCGTTTTTGAAGTCGGTCGAGGAGCAGAACCATGAGTGATCAGCAAAGATTAAGAGCGCTTCTCTATTCCGCCGAGGCCCCTACGCCTGCTCAGCGGGCGCGCTTTGAGCGCTTTATAGAGATAAAATACAACGAGCGCTGCTACTTCCTGTGGGTCAAAGACCCCAATATAATCGACGGCTTTCGTCTTGAAGTGGGTTCCGACATCTACGATTGGAGCATAGCCGGAAGATTAAATCAGCTTAAAGACGCCATGCGCGCGGTTCGGCCCGCCCCCGGCGAGGACATCATTCCGCTTCTTAAAAAGGCGGTCGACGACTTTATCCCCCTGCCCGTTTCCGAGGAAATAGGAACAGTCATGACCGTAGGCGACGGCGTTGCCAACGTAAGGGGCTTAAAACATGCCGAATACGGCGAGATACTCCTGTTTGACGGCAACGTAAGGGGAATGGTGCAGAATATAGACAAACAGGGAGTCGGGTGCATTCTTTTTGACGACGACGGCGAAGTAGAAGCCGGCAGCCGGGTCCACCGCACAAAGCGATCGGCGGGAGTTCCGGTCGGCGAGGGATTTATAGGCCGCGTGACCGACGCCCTCGGCGTTCCGATAGACGGCAAGGGCGAGATAACCCCCTCGGGCTACCGCCCCGTTGAACATTCCGCGCCGGGAATAGCCGCCCGCCAGCCGGTAAACGAACCCTTGAGGACCGGCATATTGGCCGTAGATTCTATGTTCCCGATAGGCAGGGGCCAGCGCGAGCTTATTATAGGCGACCGCCAGACCGGCAAGACCGCAATAGCTATCGACACCATACTCAACCAAAAGGGCCAGGGCGTTTACTGCATCTACGTAGGCATAGGCCAGAAGGCGAGCAGCGTGCGCAGGCTTGTATCTACCCTTACGGAACACGGCGCTATGGAGTACACAACCGTGCTTCTGGCCTCGGCGAGCGACCCCGCGCCGCTTCAGTATATCGCCCCGTACGCGGGCTGCGCTATGGCCGAATATTTTATGGAGCAGGGCAAGGACGTTCTGATCATCTACGACGACCTCTCAAAACACGCCGTAGCCTACCGCTCTTTGAGCCTTGTTCTGGGCCGAAGCCCCGGCCGCGAGGCCTACCCCGGCGACGTTTTCTACCTTCATTCAAGACTCTTGGAGCGCTCGGCGCATCTCTCGGCCTCTAAGGGCGGCGGAAGCATGACCGCCCTGCCGATAGTTGAAACTTTGGCCGGAAACGTTTCGGCATATATCCCGACAAACATAATCTCGATAACCGACGGACAGATCTTTTTGGACACCGCGCTGTTCCGCTCGGGCCAGCGGCCTGCCGTAAACGTGGGCCTTTCGGTGTCGCGCGTCGGCGGCGACGCTATGACCGGCGCTATGAGATCCGCCTCGGGGACCCTAAGGCTCGACCTTGCGCAGTACCGCGAAATGAAGGTATTCACGCAGTTCTCGAACTACCTCGACGACGAGACGCAAAAAAACCTGCGCTCGGGCGAAACGCTTATGAACGTTTTAAAACAGGAGCAGTACCGCCCCTATCAGGAATGGGAGCAGGCGGTCATCCTTGCAGCCGCTACCGCTAAGGCCCTCGACGGGCTCGACGAAAACGGCTTCGCGGATTCGCTTCATAAGCTCTGCGAGGGGTTTTCAAAGGTTCGGGGAGATGTCGTTGAAAGAATAAAGAGCGGCGCGAAGCTCTCGGACGAGGACCGCACGGCCATAGCCGAATACGCAAAGGCGGCGGAATATGCTTAACGAATATGAGATAAGAAACCGCATAGGCTCGATAGGCGAGACTCAGAAGATCACCGGGGCGATGTACCTTATCGCCTCAAATGAACTCAGGCGCGCAAAGGCGGCCTTCGACGAGACCCGCCCCTATTTTGAATCGCTGCGCTCGGAGATCAAAAAGATATTCTGCGGCTCGAACCACGATATAGACAGCATTTACTACTACCCCGCCGACGGCAGCAGGCTTGAAGAAGGAACCCACGGCGTTTTGCTGATAACCGCCGACAAGGGCCTCGCCGGCGCGTACAACATGAACGCGATAAAAGAGGCCGAACGCGCGCTGGCCGATCACCCGGACACAAAGCTTTTCGTTATCGGCAGCTTCGGCAGAAAATACTTCGCCTCGAAAAACATTCCCTTTGAGGCCGATTTTGAGTTTTCGGCGCAGTCGCCCACCTTAAACCGCGCAAGAAAGATCACTTCTATTCTTTTAAAGAAGTTTTCCGCGCGGGAGATAGAAAAACTGTTCGTTATTTATACAAACTATGAAAACGACGTGGTCATGGACGTAAGAAACGATCGGATACTGCCTTTTCACCGCAGGGAATTTTTGGGTGAGGAGCCTTCGGGCGAGCCGCCGGTATTCTACCCCGGCGAAAAAGAGGTCTTGGAGGCGATAGTTCCGAGCTACGTCTGCGGGTTCATCTACAGCGCGCTCGTCGGGAGCTTTTTAAGCGAACAGCGCTCGCGTATGGCGGCTATGGAGACGGCGGACCGCAGCGCAAGGGATATGCTCGAGGAGCTTAATTTTGAATACAACCGGCTCAGGCAAAGCGAAATAACCCGCGAGATAACCGAAATTTCGGCGGCCTCGCGGTTCCAGAAAGAGAAAAAGGCAAAGGAGAAAGGGGGTAACGCGGTATGATCACCGGGAAAATTTCGGCGATATCCGGCTCGGTCGTCGACGTTGAGTTCGACGGCGTTCTGCCGAAACTGCGCGACGCGCTCACCGTTACGGTAAACGGCAAAAAGCGCGTGATGGAGGTCGCGCAGCACATAGGCGGAGGCTCGGTAAGGTGCATAATGCTTGCCGGCAGCGAGGGCTTAAGCCTTGGCGCAACAGTTACCTCTGACGGCGGCGGGATAAAGGTTCCCGTGGGCACAGAGGTCTTGGGGAGGGTGTTCAACGTCCTCGGCGAAACAATAGACGGCGGCGAACCGATCCCCCCGGAGGTAAAGCGCAGCCCCATTCACCGCAAGGCGCCGGCTTTTTCCGACCTTGCGACCGGGATAGAAATTCTTGAAACGGGAATAAAAGTTATCGATCTTCTGGAGCCTTACCCCCGCGGCGGAAAGATAGGTCTTTTCGGCGGCGCGGGCGTAGGTAAAACGGTGCTTATCCAGGAGCTTATACGAAACGTGGCTCAGGCGCAGGGCGGATACTCGGTATTCGCGGGCGTCGGCGAACGCTCCCGCGAAGGCTCCGACCTATGGACGGAGATGCGCGAGTCGGGGGTAATTGAAAAAACCGCCCTCGTCTACGGACAGATGAACGAGGCCCCCGGCGTAAGAATGAGGGTGGCCCTCTCCGGCCTCACTATGGCGGAATATTTCCGCGACGAGGAGCACCGCGACGTTCTGTTCTTTATCGACAACATCTACCGCTTCGTCCAGGCGGGTTCCGAAGTCTCGGCGCTTCTGGGAAGAATGCCCTCGGCGGTCGGATATCAGCCTATGCTCGCCGAGGAGATGGGCGCGCTTCAGGAGCGGATAGCGTCAACAAAATACGGCTCGATAACTTCCGTCCAGGCGGATTATGTTCCCGCGGACGACCTCACCGACCCCGCCCCCGCAACTACGTTTACTCATCTTGACGCCACTACGGTCTTATCAAGAAAAGTAGCCGAGCAGGGGATATACCCGGCAGTCGACCCCTTAGAGAGCGGCTCGCGCATTCTTGAACCGGGGATAGTCGGCAAGGAACACTACGAGATCGCCCGCGGAGTTCAGGAGATCCTGCAAAAATACCGCGAGCTTCAGGACATTATAGCGATACTCGGAATAG